>DASUBC010000317.1:0-18247 GCA_035763465.1 Thermomicrobiales bacterium | reverse complement strand
ACTACCGGACATGCTGCCCCACGCCTTCGACCTCTTCCTCGACGCCCTGGCTGGCAAGCCTAACGTGCCGCTGGTGAGCGCCCGCGAAGCCGCCCGGCGTAGCGCGCTGATGGAGGCGCTCTACACGGCCGCGCGCGAGCGCCGCTGGGTTGAAGTCGGGCAGTCGGGCAGACGGGCGGACGGGCAGTAGCCTGGGGTCGGCATTTTGCCAGTAAAAAGGCACGGTGCTATTCTGAACCCACTGCCCGACTGCCCGACTGCCCGACTGCCCGACTCATATCCTCGACGGCGCGCAGCAGACCTTGCAGATACCCCGTCTGGTAGGCGCGACTCTTCGGCGCCCAGCCTTCGTCGCCGACCATCAGCGGCGCGTGATCATCAATGATGACGCCGGTAAAGCCGACCTCGCGCAGGGCACGCAGCACGGCGGTGACATTCACCGTGCCCTCGCCGGGAAAGCACTCCTGAAAGCACTCGGCTGTTCCCTGTACGTCGCGAAAATGGACGTAGCTGATCTGGCCGCGCGGACCGAAGTGGTGAATGCCGCGCAACACGTTCGCCGTACCGCCCATCTCCGCCCAGCAACCGACGCAGAAGAGCAGCCCCCAGCCGGTCGGGGCGATGGCGTCAGCGGTCGCGGCGGCGCGCGCGAAGCCCTCGAAACTGCTCATGATGCGAGTCACGCCGCCGATGGCGCCGCCGGGCGGATCGTCCGGATGTAGCGCGAGCGTCACGCCCGCCTCGACCGCCACCGGCACGACCTGGCGCAGGAACTCATCGTGTGTCGCCCACAACTCTTCCGCGCTGTACGCGCGTCCGTGACTGAGCGGCACATCCACCGCCTGCGCCGCGTCGAACGCCGTCACCCGCGCGCCGCCCCGCCCCGGCGCCGTGCCGGTGCGGTAGAGACGATTCGGCCGCCAGTTATAGGCGAGCACGGGAATACCGGCGCGGCCCACATTGCGGACGGTGTTCTGGTAATTTGCCAGCGCCGCCGCGCGACCCGGCAGGCCGAGCCGAATCTGGTCAAACTCGTCCAGCGGCGAGTTCTGAATAGCCTCTACGCGCAGGTCGAATGACTCGATCCGTTCGCGGAGGCGCGCCAGGTCGTCATAGGCCCAGCCATCCGTCCACGGAATCGCCGGCGTCGCCACCACGACACCAGAACAGCCCATCTGGCGCGCTAGCGTCAGTTGTTCATCGGTGGGTGCGCCGGGCACACCGACGCCGATCCGCATACGTGCTTGTCCCTGTTCCACTCCCGTTATTGCCCCCTCTCCAGTTAGCGGACTGGCGTGCACTGACGCAGGTCCGCCAGCCAGCATGATGCTACCGGCGGCGATGCTAGCGCCGGAGAGCGCCAGCGTCAATGCGAGTGACGAGTATGGGTCCCGCAGGTGGTAGCCCTGGGGCTGAAGCCCCGGGCTGGGGGCTGCGCCATAAAGGCCGACCTGCGCCGGCCTGGGGCATTATCAACGTTGGTAGTACCCACCAACCATCGCATACGGCCAGCCCGCGCAGGCGAGCTTCGTGGCGGCAGCGCCGCTGAGGCAGCCCCGAGGCTACCTCAGCGGCGCTGCCTTGCCAACCATCCTCTCTTCATCACTCATCACTCGTCAGCGCCAGAGTGATTCGCTCGACCGGGCGACCGGCTGCGGCCGAAAGTTGTGCGCTGTCAGTAAGTCGAGGCGCAGGTCCGTGCCGAGACCAGGGCCGGTCGGCAGGGCGAAGAAACCATCGTGATATTGCACCGGTTCGGTGCAGAGCTGGTCGCGCAGGACGCGCTCGCTCTCCATCTGTTCCAGAATCAGGAAGTTCGGGATCGCGGCGGCGAGATGCATCGCGGCCAGCATACAGATCGGGCCGCCGGGATTGTGTGGGGCGATTGGAATGTAGTGCATGTCGGCCAGCGCCGCGATCTTGCGGACCTCGGTGATACCGCCCGCGTGCATCAGGTCGGGCTGCGCCACTTTGCAGCCGCCCTGCGCCAGCAGATCGCCATACTCCCAGCGCGACAGCAGGCGTTCGCCGGTCGCGATCGGCACCGGCAGTTCCTGCTGGAGACGCACCATCGCCGCCGCGTTCTCGAACGGGATCGGCTCCTCGAACCAGCCCGGCCGGGAGGGCAGAAAGGCGTTCGCCGCCAGCACCGCCGTGCGCGGCGAGAGTCGCTCGGCGCACTCGACGTAGATTTCGACCTCCGGCCCGGCGCCCTCGCGCGCGGCGGCCATCAGCGCGGCCTTGTGCGCGATCTCGCGCGCCTCGTTCTCGCGTAGCCGCTCGGCGTTGAACGCCGTCCACTTGAACGCCGTGAAGCCGCGCCGCACCGCCTCTTGCGCCCCTGTGTAGGCCTGCTCAGGCGTCTCGGCGCCCGCCAGCCAGTGACTCGCGTAGCCGCGCAGGCGGTCGCGGAACGGCCCGCCGAGCAGCCGGTAGATGGGCACACCCAGCCGCTTGCCCTCGATGTCCCACAGTGCGATGTCCAGCGCGGCCAGCGCCGTTGCAAGCGTCGCGCCGCCGCGCCAGCGCCACGCCTGGTACATCGCCTGCCAGTGGCGCTCGACCCCGGCCGGATCCTGGCCGATCAGCACCGCGCCGAGTTCGTGAATTGCCGTTTCCACCGACTCGATCGCGCCGTGCAGTGAGCCTTCACCCCAGCCATACAGCCCTTCGTCGGTCGAAACTTTGACGAAGAGCCAGTTACACCAGTCAATCCAGTACTTGAACGTCTCGATCCTGGTGATCTTCACCCACGCCTCCCTATCTGAGCGCATCACCACTGCGGCCAGCGACAGGCGCCGGCGCACCGAGCGCCGCTAAGCATTCCTGGCGATCAACAGGCATGGGTCTGGCGGTCATGGCCGCCAGACCCAACGGCAGCGCCTATGCGCCGTTCAGATAGCGCATCGCCACGCTCGCGACCGCCGCGACGCCAATCGGCAGCGCGGCTTCGTCGTCTACGTTGAAGCGCGGGTGATGGTGGCCGTAGATCAGGCCGCGCTCGGGGTTGCGCGAGCCGATGCGGAAGAAGCAGCCCGGCACTTCGCGCAGGAAGTACGACATGTCTTCGCCGCCCATGCCCGGTTCACGCTCGATGAGTTTCTCTGGTCCGACGATCTCGCGCGCGACCTCGCGCACCAGGTCGGTCATCGCCGCGTCGTTGACCAGCGAGGGATAGCCGAAGCGGTAAGCGACGTCGGCGTCGCCGCGCATCGCGACGGCGATGCCCTTGATTAGCGCCGGGATGCGCTCGGCCAGGTGCTGGCGCACTTCTTCGTCAAAGGTGCGGACGGTTGCGCGCAGCGTCGCGTCCTCGGGGATGACGTTCGACACCGTGCCGGCCTGGATCGCGCCAATTGTGATTACTGCTTCGCGCAACGGGTTAACCTCGCGGCTGACCAGTGTTTGCAGCGCGATTACGCACTGTGCCGCGATGACGATCGGGTCCACCGCGACATGCGGCCGGGCAGCGTGCCCGCCCTGGCCTTTGATCGTCGCCACGAAGCCATCAGAGGCCGCGTTCATCGGCCCGGTGCAGACGCCGATCGTGCCGACCGGCAAGTCCTGGCCGATATGGACGCCGAACGCGGCATCCACATGCGGGTTCTCCATGACCCCAGCCTCGATCATCGGCTTCGCGCCGCCCGGCGGCACTTCCTCCGCCGGCTGGAAAACAAACTTCACCGTGCCCGTGAACTGGTCCTGCCGTTCCGACAGCAGCCGCGCCACGCCAAGCAGCATCGCGGTGTGCGCGTCGTGGCCGCAGGCGTGCATCACGCCTGGCGCTTGCGACTTGTAGGGGACATCATTCAGTTCCTCGATCGGCAGCGCATCCATATCGGCGCGCAGCAGTACCGTCTTGCCTGGCGCCCGGCCCTGAAGCAGGCCGACGACGCCGGTCTTGGCGACGCCGGTTTGTGGCTCGATGCCGAGCGAGCGCAGCCGATCCGCGACGAAGCGCGCCGTCTGCTCTTCCTGAAAGGCCAGTTCGGGGTGCTGATGCAGATAGCGCCGGTCGGCGACCACCTGCGGGCCAAGTTCAAACGCGGCGTCGGCCAGCGGCAGTTTGACAGTCACGATCTCCTCCCTCTGTTGCTCTTGTTCGGTCAGGCGCCGGCCAGGTAGCGCAGCGCCACGCTGGTGACGGCCGCGACGCCGATTGGCAGCGCGCCTTCGTCGTCAATATCGAAGCGCGGGTGGTGGTGGCCGTAGGTCAGGCCGCGCGTGGGATTGTTGGAACCGATGCGGAAGAAGCAGCCTGGCGCTTCGCGCAGGAAGTAGGCCATATCCTCCGCGCCCATCCCCGGTTCGCGGTCCAGCACCTTGTCCGCTCCGACGATCTCGCGCGCTACGTCGCGCACCAGGTCAGTCATGGCCGCGTCGTTGACGAGCGGCGGGTAGCCGAAGCGATATTGCACATCGGCCGTGCCTTGCATTGCCGCCGCGATCCCGCTGACCAGCTCGGGTATGCGTCGTGCGAGGTACTGGCGCGTCTCGTCGTCGAAGGTGCGGATGGTCGCGCGCAATTCGCAGCTCTCCGGAATGACGTTCGAGACGGCGCCGGCGTGCAGCGAACCGACCGTGACGACGGCCTGCCGCAGTGGATTGACC
This sequence comes from Thermomicrobiales bacterium, assembly GCA_035763465.1. GTDB lineage: Bacteria > Chloroflexota > Chloroflexia > Thermomicrobiales > CADCWN01 > DASUBC01. The sequence continues at coordinate 13,636 of DASUBC010000317.1, read as the reverse complement.
TCGCGGCTGACCAGCGTTTGCAGCGCCGTGATGCACTGGGCGGCGATCACGATCGGGTCCACCGCTCGGTGCGGCCGGGCGGCATGTCCACCAAGCCCGGTAATGGTGATAATCGCCTCGTCGGCCGCCGCGTTTGACGGCCCCGCGCCGACGCCGATCGTGCCGACCGGCAGATCCTGGGCGATGTGGACACCGAACGCGGCATCTACCTGCGGATTGGTCATCACGCCCGCGTCAATCATCGGCTTCGCGCCGCCCTCGCTCTCCTCGGCCGGCTGAAAGGCGAACTTCACCGTGCCGGCGAACTCGTCCGTGCGCTCGGCCAGCAGGCGCGCGACCCCAAGCAACATTGCGGTATGTGAGTCATGCCCACAGGCGTGCATCACGCCGGGGTTTCGCGATTTATACGGCACATCGTTGAGTTCTTCGATCGGCAGCGCATCCATATCGGCGCGCAACAGCACCGTCTTGCCCGGCCGCGCTCCGCGTAGCACACCCAGCACGCCGGTCCGCGCGATACCGGTTTGCGGCTCGATGCCAAGTTCTCGCAGCCGCGCGGCGACGTAGCGAGACGTATTCTCCTCTTGAAAACCCAGTTCGGGATGCTGGTGCAAATAGCGGCGGTCGGCGACCACCTGCGGCCCAATTTCCCAGGCCGCGTCCACAACCGCGAGTTTGCTCGCCAACCTCGATCCTCCTTCATCAACCATCAACCCCGGCGCGGCCTCGCGCCAGACAACAGATACGGCATTGTACCGCGCTTTCATCGTGCGGGCCGTGTCCCCATCCCCCTCCGCTTGCTTAACCAAGAAGAGAATGACTTTAACGCAGAGGACGCGGAGGGCGCAGAGATCGCAGAGATAAAACGAGAGATAGCACGGTGGCGCTACGATATGGTCAGTCAGCAACCGAACATGCCAGCCTCACCAATCTTAGTAAACTCTGCGTCCTCTGCGTTCTCCGCGTCCTCTGCGTTCATCCCGTTCCCGCGCTCGCCAGCGCGAAAGCGCGAGTGGTACGATACTTGCTGTCCTTACCCAGCACTGGTTGCGGCCAGGGAGCCGCCCGCGCAAGCCGGCAAGCCATTTACGTAAGATGTGACACAGCTGCCGGGAAACGATGTGGGCAGTTGAGGAAAGGCGTATTGCTCATGAAAGAACGAACGCTCGTGCGCGAAATACCCCCGCAGGAACAGCACGCGCCGGCAAATGCCGCGCGGATCGTCATTGCGGAGGTGCGACCACAACTCGGCTGCGGCCGGTACGCCATCAAGCGCATCGCCGGCGAGCACTTGCGGATCGCCGCCGACATCCTCAAAGAGGGGCACGACACCCTGGCGGCGGAGGTGCGCTACCGCCTGGCGCCGGCCGGCGCCTGGCAGCATCAGCCGATGACCTACACCTATAACGAGGACGAATGGTCGGCGACAATTCCACTTGAAGCGATCGGCACGGTCGAATATACGGTCGCCGCCTGGACCGATCACTTCAGTTCGTGGACCGAAGAGTTGCGCCGCAAGACCGGCGCGGGCGTCAACGTCGGCTCAGAGTTGCTCGAAGGCGAGGCGCTGGTGCGCGAGACGGCGCACCGTGCGCCGCCGGATGTAGCCGCGCGGCTGACGCACTACGCCGACCGGCTCCACGCCGCCGAGCGCCAGACCGACAAAGTCGAGCTCGCGCTCGCGCCTGAGCTGGCCGACCTCATCGCTCCCTACGAAGCGCGGGCCGACCTGACGGTGTACGACAGGACCTTGCGCGTCACGGTGGACCGCGAGCGCGCCCGTTTCGGCGCCTGGTACGAGCTCTTCCCCCGCTCGCAGGGCACAATCCCCGGCCAGCCCGCGACCTTCCGCGAGGCGGCGCACACGCTGCCGCGCGTGCGCGACCTTGGCTTCGACGCCGTATACCTGCCGCCGATTCACCCCATCGGCGTCACGAACCGCAAGGGCCGCAATAACGCGCTCAGTTCGGAACCGGACGATCCGGGCAGCCCCTGGGCGATCGGCAACCAGTACGGTGGCCACGACGCGGTCAACCCCGAACTGGGGACGCTTGAAGATTTCGACGCCTATGTAGCAGCGGCGCATACACTCGGGCTGGAAATCGTGCTCGACTTCGCCATTCAGTGCTCACCTGACCATCCCTGGGTGCGCGAACACCCCGAATGGTTCCGCCACCGGCCGGACGGCACGATCAAGTACGCCGAGAACCCGCCCAAAAAGTACGAAGACATCGTCGCGCTCGACATGTGGTGCGCCGATCACCTCGCGCTGTGGGAGGAACTCAAGCGCGTGGTGCTGCACTGGGTCAATCACGACGTCAAAATCTTCCGGGTAGACAACCCGCACACCAAGCCGATCGCCTTCTGGGAATGGCTGATCGCCGAGGTCAAGCGCGATCACCCAGACGTCATCTTCCTGGCGGAAGCCTTCACCCGTCCGAAGCGCCTGCAAGAGCTGGCGAAAATCGGCTTCACACAGTCCTATCATTACTTCACCTGGCGCAATACGCGGCGCGAGATCGAGGAGTATCTGCTCGACCTGACGCGCACCGAACAGGCGGAATACCTGCGGCCGAACTTCTTCGCCAACACGCCCGACATCCTGACCGAGTTTCTGCAAACGGGCGGTCGGCCGGCGTTCAAACTGCGCGCCGCGCTGGCGGCGACGCTATCGCCGACCTACGGCATCTACAGCGGCTTCGAACTGATCGAGAATGTGCCGCTTCATCCCGGCAAGGAAGAGTATCTCGACTCGGAGAAGTACGAGATTCGCGTGCGCGACTGGCAGGCTCCGGGGAATATCAGCGGTTACATCCGGCGGCTGAACGAGATTCGCAACGAGAATCCCGCGCTGCGGCTCTGGACAAACATCGCCTTCCACGACGCCGACAACGACGCCATCCTGAGCTATAGCAAGCAAACGCCCGATTGGTCGAATCGCCTGCTGATCATCGCCAATATGGACCCATTCCACACCCAGGCCGCCTGGATTCACCTCGACGGCGCCGCCCTCGGCCTGGGCCACGACAGTGTCTATACTGTGCATGATCTGCTGACAGGCGCTCGCTGGACCTGGCTGGGTACGGCGGGGTGGGTTCAGCTCGATCCCAACGACGAACCAGTCCACATCCTCCGCATCGAAGGGGTATGAGTAGTATGGTTCCGAATGAAACCATGACCGCGCCGGCGGTCGTGTCGAGCGCGCTGACGCAGCCGCACGACTGGTACAAAGACGCGATTATCTACGAGGTCAGCACACGCTCGTTCTTCGATTCCAATAATGATGGCAACGGCGACATCAAGGGCCTGACCAGCAAACTGGACTACATTCAGGCGCTGGGGGTGGACTGCGTCTGGTTGCTGCCGTTCTACCGCTCGCCCCTGCGCGACGGCGGCTACGACATCGCGGACTTCCGGGAGCTGCACGAGGATTACGGCAATATTGACGACTTCAAGGACTTCCTCGCCGCGGCACACCAGCGCGGTATCCGGGTCATTACCGAGCTCGTCATCAATCACACCTCCGACCAGCATCCCTGGTTTCAGGAGGCGCGACGCGATCCCACGTCGCCTTATCGCGACTACTATGTCTGGAGCGATACTGACCAGCGCTATCTCGATGCGCGGATCATCTTCAGTGATACCGAGGTCTCGAACTGGACCTATGACCGCGTAGCCGGCGCCTACTACTGGCACCGCTTCTTCAGCCACCAGCCAGACCTGAACTTCGATAATCCTCGCGTGCAGGACGAAGTACTCGACATCCTGGCATACTGGATGGAGCTGGGGATTGACGGCGTGCGCCTCGACGCCATTCCCTACCTGTACGAGCGCGAAGGCACGAACTGCGAGAACCTGCCGGAGACGCACGCCTTCTTGAAGCGGTTGCGCGCGTTCATGGACGAGCACTGGCCAGGCAAAATGCTGCTGGCCGAGGCCAACCAGTGGCCCGCCGATGTGCGCCCCTACTTCGGCGATGGCGACGAGTGCCACATGGCCTATCACTTTCCTGTCATGCCGCGCCTCTGGATGGCGATCCGCAAGGAGGACCGCCAGCCGATTATTGACATTCTCCACCAGACTCCCGAACTACCAGAGAGTTGCCAGTGGTGTCTCTTCCTGCGAAATCATGATGAACTGACGCTGGAAATGGTCACCGATGAGGAGCGCGACTACCTCTATTACGAATATGCCAAAGACCCACGCGCCCGGTTGAATCTCGGTATTCGCCGCCGCCTCGCGCCGCTGGTCGAAAATAGCCGGCGGCGGATCGAAACCCTGCACGCGCTCCTGTTCAGCCTGCCCGGCACGCCGGTGCTCTACTACGGCGATGAGATCGGCATGGGCGACAACATTTACCTGGGCGACCGCGACGGCGTGCGGACGCCGATGCAGTGGAGCGTTGACCGCAACGCCGGCTTCTCCCGCGCCGATCCGCAGCGGCTCTATCTGCCGCCGATTCGCGACCCGGTGTATGGCTTTGAGGCGATCAACGTGGAAGCGCAGGAGCGCACGCCGACATCGCTCCTGGCCTGGATCAAGCGGATTATCAGTATTCGCCGCAACTACCCGGTTTTTGGCCGCGGGGCGATGGAACTGCTGTATCCCGCGAACCGCCATGTCCTGACCTTCATTCGCAAGTGGGAGAACACGACCATCCTCTGCGCCTATAACCTCTCGCGCTTCTGTCAGGCCGCCGAGATTGACATGCGCCAGTACAACGGCTACCGGCCGATCGAGATGTTCGGGCGTATTCCCTTCCCACTGATCGGGGAGTTGCCCTATCTCCTGACGTTCGGCCCGCACGGCTTCTACTGGTTTGAATTGCAGCCGGACGGGGCCGCGTGAGCACACCCGCCCGCGCCCCATTGCTGACGCTTGACGCACAGTTCGTGGACGACTTGCCGCGCGCCCTGCAAGATGCTGGCGCGCGCGCCGACCTGGAACGCCAGCTCCCAGGCTACTTGCAGGCTCAGCGCTGGTTTGGCGGCAAAGCGCGCCGCCAGCTCCAGGTGCAGATTGAGCACTGGCTGCTGTTCGGCGGCGCCTGCTGCTGTGTCGTCGTCGCCAGCGATGATACGGGCGCCAGCAGCCGGCATCCGCTCTTCCTCCACGCGCAAGCGACGACCGAATCGCGCGTGCCACTCGTAGATGCGCTGGAGTCGGCGGACTTTCGGGCGCTTCTGCTCCAACTGCTAGTGCAAGGCGCCGCCACCGGTCACGGCGATCTCACCCTGGCCGGTACACCATTGGTGTCATCGTTCGCGCCTACGGCGGAGCTGACCAGCCGGCTTGTCGGCGTCGAACAGAGCAACACGTCGGTGATTTTTGGCCGCCAGGCGATTTTGAAGGTCTACCGCCGGCTTGAAGCGGGCGTCAGCCCCGAGGTTGAGCTGGGCCGCTTCCTGACGGTCGCGGCCGGCTTCACTGGCGCGCCGCGTCTGCTGGCGACCGGCCGGCTGACGAGCGCGGCCGGTTTCGGCGCGGACCTTTTGGTGCTGCAAGAGTTCGTGCCGAATGACGGCGACGGCTGGGCCTGGGCCGTGCGCCGGGCCGGCGCGGCGCTGGACGCGGCGCGCGACCCGGCTGCCCTCGATCGCTGGCTGCGCGACGAGGGCGAAACGCTGCCGGCTGCGGCGGAACTTGGCCGGACGACGGCGCAACTCCACGCGGCCCTCGCCAGCGCGACTGGCGACGACTTGCGGCCAGTGCCGGTGACACCGGACGACATCGCGGCCTGGGCGGCGCAACTGCGCGCGGAGGCGAAACTGACGGCACGGGCATTGCATCAGGCCAGCGTGAACGACGCCGCGCTCGCCCAGGCGATCGCGGCAGTCAGTCAGTTTTCGCCCGCGACCATCGCGGACGGCGGTCTGAAAACGCGCGTGCATGGCGACTATCATCTCGGGCAGGTCTTACGCAGCGAGCGCGGCTTCATCATTCTCGACTTCGAAGGCGAGCCAGCGCGGTCGCTCGCGGACCGCCGCCGCCGGCAGCACCCACTCGTGGATGTCGCCGGCATGGTTCGTTCCTGGAGTTACGCGGCGGGCGCCGCGCTGCGGGCGGGCACGGACACGCCCGTGCGCCGTTCGCTGGCCGCGCGCTGGGAAGCCGCAACGCGCGAACAGTTTCTGGCGGCCTACTGGGCCGAGGCCGACGTCGCGCCGCAACCATTTCTGCCGCGTGACGAGGCCAGCCGCGCGGCGCTGTTACAACTCTTCGAACTCGTGAAGGCGCTCTACGAAGTGCGCTACGAATTGAACAACCGGCCCACCTGGCTCGGCATCCCTGCCTCAGCCATTGTGAACGCGGAGCGCGGAGCGCGGAGCGCGGAATAACAGAATGGAGAAACTGTCCATGCACACTAAGCAAGACCGCACTATCAACAAAGTACGGCGCTGGTCTACCTCAATTCCGCATTCCGACACCCGCAAGCGGGTACCCGGCATTCCGCGTTGGAATGTCCGATGAGCGATTTTCTTACGTACCCTGGCGAGCCATATCCGCTCGGCGCGACCTGGGATGGCAGCGGCGTCAATTTCGCGCTGTTCAGCGAGAATGCGGACAAAGTCGAGCTGTGCCTGTTTGATGAGGCCAGTGGGGTCAGCGAATCCGCGCGCATTCAACTGACCGAGCAGGACGACTTTATCTGGCATATCTATCTGCCCGAAGTCCGGCCTGGTCAGCTCTATGGCTACCGGGTGTATGGGCCGTTCCAGCCGGAGCAAGGCTTGCGCTTCAATCCGTATAAATTGCTTGTAGACCCCTACGCGAAGGCGATTACCGGCCCGGTCGAGTGGTCGGCCGCGATGTTTGGCTATCCGGTGGACGGCGGCGACGACCGCGATCTCAAGTTGGGAGAAACCGATAGCGCGGCCAGTGCGCCGAAAAGCGTGGTGGTTGATCCCAGTTTCACCTGGGGTGACGACAAGCCGCCGCGCATTCCCTGGCATCATACCGTGATCTATGAAACACATGTGCGCGGCTTCACCATTCTGAATGAGGCGCTGCCGGAGAAATTGCGCGGCACCTATGCCGGCCTGGCTCATCACCATACGCTTGACTATTTGCAGGAGCTGGGGATCACGGCTGTAGAGCTGATGCCGGTCCATCAGTTCATCTACGACCAGTTTCTGGAGGAACGCGGGCTGTCGAATTACTGGGGCTATAACACGCTCGGCTATTTCGCGCCCCATTTCCGGTACAGCTCACAGGGCATGACCGGCGGCCAGGTCACCGAGTTCAAGACTATGGTCAAGACGCTGCACGAGGCCGGCATCGAAGTCATCCTCGATGTCGTCTACAACCATACCGCCGAGGGCAACCGGCTTGGCCCGACACTCTCGTTCCGGGGCATTGATAACCAGGTCTATTACCGCCTCGATCCCACGCAGCCGCGCTTCTACGCCGACTACACCGGCACGGGCAACACGCTGAATACGGTCAGCCCGCGCACGATGCAGCTGATTATGGATAGCCTGCGCTACTGGGTCGAGGAGATGCACGTAGACGGTTTCCGCTTCGACCTGGCGGCGGCGCTCGCGCGCGGGATGCACGACGTGGCCCGGCTCGGCACCTTTTTCGACATCATCCTGCAAGACCCGGTGCTGTCACAGGTCAAGATGATCGCTGAACCGTGGGATATTGGCGAGGGTGGGTATCAGGTCGGGCAGTTTCCGATCCGCTGGGCCGAATGGAACGATAAGTACCGCGACACCATCCGCCGCTTCTGGCGCGGCGACCCCGGCGTTATCGGTGAGCTCGGCTACCGGCTCACCGGCAGCAGCGACCTCTACGCGCACAATGGCCGCCGCCCCTATGCCTCGATCAACTTCGTCACCGCGCACGACGGCTTCACGCTGCGCGATCTCGTCTCGTACAACGAGAAGCACAACGACGCCAACGGCGAGAACAACCAGGACGGCAACAATAACAACCTGAGCTGGAATTGCGGCGTGGAGGGACCGACCGACGATGCGGGGATTCGAGCGTTACGAATGAAACAAATCCGCAACTTTCTGACCACGCTCTTCATCTCGCAGGGCGTGCCGATGCTGCTGCACGGCGACGAGGTCGGGCGCACACAGCAAGGCAACAACAACGCCTACTGTCAGGACAACGAGATCACCTGGCAGCGCTGGGAGCACGACGAGTTGAGCCAGGCGCTGCTCGACTGGACCAGGCGCGTCATCGGCCTGCGAAAGCGGCATCCGGTATTGCGCCGCCGCCACTACTTTCAAGATCGGCCGCTGCGCGGCGAGAGCGTGCATGACCTGCTCTGGTTACGCCCCGATGGCCAGGAGATGTCGGAGACGGAGTGGCACAGCGGCACGACCCGCGCGCTCGGGATCTGGCTGGCCGGCAAAGGAGCCGAGATTACCGACGAACAGGGCCGGCCGGTCGTTGACGATACGCTCTTGATGTTGATGAACTCGAACGACAAACCAGTCGAATTTCAGCTGCCGCCGCTGGACGGGGAATCCTGGCGGTTCGTCCTGGATACCGATCAGCCCGAGACGCCCGCCGATCTGCCGTGGGAAAAGGCGAGCTACCAGCTCGCCGCGCGGGGTATGGCGATCTTGCGCCATCCCACGCCGGCCAATGGCGAAAGTCCACTGCCGGAAACCAACGCAACTGCTGAGTAACGTGGGGAGCAAGGAATGATGCAACAAACGGCGACGCCGAATCTCACCGTGCTGATTGACGCGCTCCTCAGAGGTACGCTCAGTAATCCTCATAGCTTCCTGGGGATGCATCCCGTGCCGCGCGCCGACGGCGGCGCTGTGATTGTGCGCGCCTTCCGGCCAGGCGCATCGCGCGTGACGCTCATCGAGCGCGGCGGCGAGCAGCGCCGGGCGCCGCTGGCGCAGATTCATGACGCCGGTCTCTTCGCCGCGACGATCGAAGACCGCGACACTGTATTTCCATACGACCTTGAAATTACGCACGGCGGTCATACCTGGGTCCAGGGCGATCCGTATCGCTTTCTGCCGACGCTCGGCGAGCAAGACCAGTATTTCGTCGGCGAAGGCACGCACCGGCGGCTCTATAACGTGCTCGGCGCACACCCGCGCGAACTGGACGGCACGCCTGGCGTCGCGTTCGCCGTCTGGGCGCCCTCCGCGCGCGGCGTCAGCCTGATCGGCGATTTCAACGGCTGGCACAGCCGGTCGCACCCGCTACGCGCGCTCGGCTCCACCGGCGTCTGGGAACTCTTTGTGCCCGGCATCGGCCCCGGCGAATGTTACAAGTACGCGATTCGCGGCGCGGACGGGATCGAGACGCTGCGCGCCGACCCGGTCGCCTTCCAGAGCGAGCTGCGCCCGCGCAGCGCCTCGATTGTCGCCGACCTCGACGCGCACGGCTGGGGCGACGGCGACTGGCTGGCGGCGCGGCGCGGGCGGAATCACCACGAATCGCCAATGAGCATCTACGAGGTGCATCTTGGCTCGTGGCGGCGCCGCGCCGACGGCTCGTGGCTCAGTTACCGCGAACTGGCCGACCAGCTCGTCCCCTACGCGAAAGACCTGGGCTTCACGCATCTGGAACTGCTGCCGGTCGCCGAACATCCCTACGACCCCTCGTGGGGCTATCAGGTCACCGGCTTCTACGCGCCGACGAGCCGTTACGGCCCGCCCAGCGATTTTCAGGAGTTCGTAGACCGCTGCCACCAGGCCGGGCTGGGGATCATTCTCGACTGGGTGCCGGCGCACTTCGCGGTGGACCCGCACGCGCTGGCCCGCTTCGACGGCACCTATCTCTACGAGCACCAGGACCGGCGCAAGCGGATGCAGCCCGATTGGGGCACCTTCGCCTTCAACTACGGGCGCAACGAGGTACGGAACTTTCTGCTGGCGAACGCGCTCTTCTGGCTCGACAAGTACCATATTGACGGCCTGCGCGTGGACGCGGTCAGTTCGATGCTCTACCTCGACTACAGCCGCAAGGCCGGCGAGTGGGCGCCAAACCAGTACGGAGGGCGCGAGAATCTGGAGTCCATCGCCTTCCTGCGTGAGTTCAACGACCTCGTCGCGGCGGAGAGCACGGGGGCGATCACGGTCGCGGAGGAATCCACCGCCTGGCCGGGCGTCTCGCGCCCGACGCACACGGGCGGCCTCGGGTTCAACTTCAAGTGGGATATGGGCTGGATGCATGACACGCTGGCCTATTTCCAGCTCGATCCGGTCTATCGCCGCTACGACCAGAATAAGCTCACCTTCCGGCAGATGTATGCCTACAGCGAGGATTTCATCCTCTCGCTCTCGCATGACGAAGTCGTGCATCTCAAACGTTCGCTGCTGCACAAGATGCCGGGGGACGAGTGGCAGCAATTCGCCAATCTGCGCCTGCTCTTCGCCTACCAGCACGCGCAGCCGGGCAAGAAACTGATCTTCATGGGCGGCGAGTTCGGCCAGCGCGGCGAGTGGAACCACGATGGCGGCCTGGAGTGGGGCGCACTCAGTTATCCACCGCACGCCCAGGTGCAGCACCTCGTGCGTGACCTGAATGGGCTGCACCACGCCGAACCGGCGCTACACCAGCTCGACCACAGTCCCGAGGGCTTTCAGTGGCTCGACTTTCACGACGCCGACCAATCCACGCTCTCGTTCGTGCGCCGCGCTCGCGACGGCGACTACATTCTTTGCGCCTTCAACTTTACGCCAGTGCCGCGTTACGGCTACCGCATCCCCGTGCCCGAGCCAATCCGGTATCGCGAGATTCTCAACACCGACGCGGGCGATTACGGCGGCAGCGGCGTCGGCAACGCGGGCGCGATTCAGGGTGAGGCTGTGCCGCACTACGGCTGGTCACATTCCGCGCCGCTGGTGCTGCCGCCGCTCGGCGCGCTCTACCTGAAACCGGATCGTGGGGAAGGATAAGGGTCGGCGATGGAGATCGAGCGCGGCAGCGGCCTGCTACTGCACCCGACATCGCTGCCCGGCCCCTATGGTATCGGTGAGATCGGGCCGGCAGCCCGGCAGTTCGTCGGCTTTCTGGCCGGCGCGGGACAACATTACTGGCAGGTGTTGCCTCTCGGCCCGACCGGCTACGGCGACTCACCCTACCAGTCCTTCTCCGCGTTCGCCGGCAACCCACTTCTGATCAGCACGGACGCCCTGGCGCAAGACGGCTTGCTCGACGAACGCGACCTTGCCGGCCTGCCGGCGTTCCCATGCGACCGCGCGGACTTCGGCGCGGTGATACCCTGGAAGCAGCAGTTGCTCCGGCGCGCCTACGCGCGGTTCAACGCGGCGGACGGCTGGTCGCGGCTGGCTGGCTGGCACGCGCCCTGGCTGGACGATTACGCGCTCTTCATGGCGCTGAAGGACGCGCACGACGGCGCGGTCTGGAATACCTGGGATCACGCCTTAGTGGTGCGCGAACCGGCGGCGCTCGCCCGCGCGCGGGCCGATCTGGCCGACGACATCGGCTATTACCGCTTCTGCCAGTACTGCTTCTTTCAACAGTGGAGCGCGCTGAAGCAGGAGGCCCACACGCGCGGCGTCCGCGTCATCGGCGATCTGCCGATCTTTGTCGCGTACGACAGCTCCGACGTCTGGGCGCATCAGCAGCTCTTCTTTCTCGACGCGGCGGGCCTGCCTACGGTCGTCGCGGGTGTGCCGCCCGACTATTTCAGCGTCACCGGCCAGCTCTGGGGCAATCCGCTCTATCGCTGGCCGGTGATGGCCCACGATCACTATCGCTGGTGGATCGAGCGCCTGCGGATGGCGCTCACGCTCTACGATTACGTGCGGATTGACCACTTTCGCGGTTTCGAAGCCTACTGGGAAATCCCGTCCGGCGAACCGACGGCGATCCGCGGCCAATGGGTGCAAGGCCCTGGCGCGGACTTCTTCGCCGCCCTTCGTGACCAGTTGGGCGACGAGTTTGGCGGCCTGCCGATCATTGCGGAAGATCTGGGGCTGATCACGCCCGCCGTCCGCGCCCTACGCGACCAGTTTCAGTTGCCGGGGATGAAGGTGCTGCAATTCGCGCCGTCCGGTCCGGACAACGAGTATCTGCCCCACAACTACACGCCAGACTGTCTCGTCTATACTGGCACGCACGACAACGACACGACGCGGGGCTGGTGGCGCACCGCAAGCCGCGCCGAGCGCGCCTTTGTCCAGCAGTATGTAGGCCACCGGGTCAGCGGCCAGACGATCGCCTGGATATTCATCCGCCTCGCCCTCTCGTCGGTCGCGCGGCTCGCCATCGTGCCACTCCAGGACGTACTCAATCTCGGCCCAGAGGGGCGGATGAACGTCCCCGGCCGGGAAGCCGGGAACTGGTGCTGGCGCTACCAGGCGCGCGATCTCACGCCGCGTCTGCAACAGCGGTTACGGGCGCTGACGGAGCTCTATGCACGGTAGCCGGTGCGCGGTGTGATCGGGCCTAACGCTCATGCCCGGAACGCCGCATCGCGGCAACTTCTTCGCGCGCCGCCTCGATGTCGGCCTCAATCTCTTCATCACTGAAATGGGCGTTCTGTTCAGCCATCCGAGCGAGCGTCCGCTTGAACCTCTGCCAAAACTCCTCGCGTTCCTGTTGCCGAGCACGAAGCGGCCCAAGCAGCGCGGCGCTGTGCCCTGGCACGATAAGGTGATCATCCGCCAGGCGCGGGGCGACGGCGTTACCGCCGAAACGTGGCTCACCAGTATGGAGGAGTGTTGTCAGTTCAGCGCCTGCGCCAGGAAAGGAAGCCTCATCGCCAAAGTTCACGGCGATCAGGCGGCGACCAGCGTCCGTGGCGAGTTCGATAAGCACGGCTTTGGCCTGGGCGCGGGCCGTGATGGGCACGCGGGCACGACGGGCGGCGCTGAGTACAGGATCGGTCGCGCGGTGGTGCAAGGCGGCGCGGTAGAGGTTTTGCGCCAGCAAGCCGGGGCCGTAGGTGGCTTCATCGAGATTGAGTTTCGAGCGGAAGAAGGTACGCGGGTCCTGCGGGTCGGGGATGAGCTCGCGCACGGCAGGATCGCTGAACGCGGCGAAAGACGCGAACTCCTGGCGCCGCCCTGCCGTCACCAGCCGGCCAAGTTCCGGCTTGTGATCGGTGAAAAAGAGGAACGGCGTCGCAGCCAGAAACTCCTGACCCTGAAAGAGTAGCGGCGTCTGCGGCAGAAGCAGCAGCAGGAGCGACGCAGCCAGGAAATCGGCGTGCGACGCGGTCACATTCAACCGTTGGCCGAACGCGCGGTTGCCGATCTGATCGTGATTTTGAATACAGTAGACAAAACTGGACCACGGCACATCGCGCGCCGGTTTGCCACGCCGTTCACCAGGCGCCGTATCGCGCTGCCCCTCGAAGAAGAAACCCTGGCCGACGACTGCGGCCAATTCCTCTGCCGTGCCGGCATAGTCAGCGAGGTAGCCCTGGCGCTCGGGTTGCACCAGCGTCCGCACGATGTGATGAAAATCGTCAGCCCAGACGGCGTCGAAGCCGAAGCCGCCCACGTCGGTGGGCCGGACATAGCGGGGATCGTTCTCGTGCGTCTCGGCAATCAGGATGGGTCGCGCGGCAGTACGGCGCTGGGCAGCGAGCGTGTCGGCGATCTCAGCCAGGATATGGCGCGGCGAGGTATCAACGATGGCAAAGGTCGCGTCGAAGCGGAAGCCGTCAACATGATACTCATGC
>DASUBC010000316.1:0-3949 GCA_035763465.1 Thermomicrobiales bacterium | reverse complement strand
GCGTATGATCGTAGATCTGGACGACGTAGGCGCCGAGCAGAAGGCCGAGCGCGAACACCACGAGGCCGGGCACGCCGAAGAAGAGCAGGGGGCGGCCCTGGCTGACGAGGCGGATGATGCCGTTGAGTACGGTCATGCCGTGGCTGACGGGGTTGCGCTTCGCCGGCTCGGCGTAGACGACGTTGATCGGCACTTCGGTGACGCGCAGGTGGTATTCATGAATCAGGAATTGCATCTCCGATTCGACCGAGAAGCCAGCGCCGCGAAAGGAGAGGCGGTTGATAGCGCCGCGCGAGAAGGCGCGGAAGCCGCTCTGCGAGTCGGTCAGCCGCACGCCGGAACTCAGGTTGGTCGCCAGGGTCAGCGCATGCTGGCCGGCTTTGCGATAGGCCGGTATGGCGCTCTTGACCGCCAAAAAGCGCGAGCCAACGGAGACGTCCGCTTCGTCCGCCAGCACCGGCGCGAGCACCGGCTGGATGTCGTCCGCTAGGTGCTGGCCGTCGCCGTCAACCAGCACCAGGGCGCGCGCGCCGCGCTGGCGGGCTTCGCGAAAGGCGGTATTGACCGCTTCGCCCTTGCCCTGGTTGCGAGGATGGCGCACGACCAGCGCACCAGCCGCCTCGGCCAGGTCGGCGGTGGCATCGGTCGAGCCGTCGTCAATCACCAGCACGAGGTCCACATAGCGCCGCACGCTGAGGACGACGCTGCCGATGAAGCGGGCTTCGTTGTGTGCGGGAATCGCGGCAATGACCGGGTCGGACGGCGCGCTGGGCGCGATCGGCGCGGCGTCTTGCGCCTCGAACAAAAAGGTCGGCACGGCGGACGCGGCCGGGCGCGCGGCCGGCTGGGCCGTGGCGGTCGTGACAGGTTGCGCCATAGCCGCCTCTACTTGCTACATCACAATGCTGGTCGAAAATCCAGTTCGCTGGTTCCCTCTTCAGCATAGGTCTTGCGGTGTAGCCCGGCAATCGCACGATGGTCCGTGGTCGGAAGGACAAAAGTCCTGGACCGAGTCGGGCAGGCGGGCAGTGGGTTTGAGTCAGCACGGTGCTGATCTACTGACGCAGTGCTAATCAGACGCACTGCCCGACTCGTCCTACCGCAGCATCGAGGACAGGGTCGGTGGCGCGGGGCGCGGGCACACGCCGCTGCGACGGACACGCGCCGGTAAAACGCCTCATTCCTCAGCACCCGTCACTGGAGAAATTCCGCCAGCGCCGGATTGCGGCGCAGGCGGTCGAGCACGTTGCGCTTCACCCGGTAGACGTCGGCGACGCTGGCGAACTGGTCGGGGTGACGCGCGTAGACTTCGCGCGGCTTCAGGTCGAGTGCGAAGCAGAGTTCGGCGACCAGGCGCTCGTCGTCACCCGTGAGCGCGGCACGCACGATGTCCCACAGCGCCCGGCGGGTGAGTTCGCTGCCGACGATCGCCGCTGGGTCGGCTGCGTCGCCACGCGCGGGGAGTTGCTCGGGCAACGCTTCGTCGCGCGCGGCGCCCTGCGCGCGGGCTGCGTCGAGAATGACGCTGTGCGCGCACATCTTCAAGTAGCGCAGCGCCGCCGCCAGGCCGTTGAACATGTCGAAGCGTTCCGGCCCCACCGCCGACCAGAAACGCTCGAAGGTGCGGTTGATCCAGTAGTCGTCGTCTTCCGGCAGCGCGCCCAGCGCCGGGTGCCGCCGCACCCACGCCAGCACCATGCCGCGATACTGCGCGAAAATCGCCTCCCACGCCGCCTGGTCGCGACCGGCGATGGCCCGCCGGAGCAACTCGAAGCAACTTTCGCCGGACACGTCCTCGCGACGCTGGAAGCGCTCGGTTTCGTCGCGACAGGCGGCGATGAGCGCGGCCAGCGTGGCCTGGTGTAGTTCCGTCCGGCCCATGTGACTCCCTCCAGCCAGCAGGGTGCGGCGGCGCGCGGTCACGCGCCTTGCCACGACCGCTCCTGCTGCCTTCCAGCACGGTCGATCGGCGGGAGTCGCTGCCCCACCCTTCTCCCGACAAGACGCTCCACGCCAGCATAGCCGATTGGTGTGGCACTGACAATTAGTCGGGCAGGCGGGCAGGCGGGCGGTCGGGCAGTGGGTTCACGTCAGCATGGTGGCTGGCTGCTGGCGCAGTGCTGTTGCGGACCGCCGCCGAATGAATTCGGCGCGAAGAGCGGCTCCGCCGCCACGAAGTCCCTGGCGGGACTGAGGTGGGCCAGCCGGTGTGGCTGTCAACCAGCCCCGGCATCTCATTGAACCCAGTCCCTGCGCGCGGGGACTTCGTGGCCGCCGCCCTTAGCCCCGGACTTTAATCCAGGGTAGCCCTCAACAGCACCGCGCCAGCAGACAACCACAGGGTCGTTCTGAACCCACTGCCCGGCTGCCCGACTCATCCGCCGTCCACGAAAACCAGCACGGGCTACGTTCATTTGGACAAAGCATGACGGCACGGGCCGCGAATGAGCAGATGGGAGGGATTGAAGCGTGCGTGAGCGAATTCCCTGGCGCCAGACTGCCGCGACAGATGTCCAGGTCCGAAATGCGCCGGTGACGCCGGCTGACGATCTACTGGTCGAGCAGGTGCTGGCAGGCGACACCGCTGCCTTCGCCGCGCTGGTCGAGCGGCACAAGCGCCGCGTCTACGCGCTGGCCTATCGCCGGCTGGGCAATGCCGCGGACGCCGAGGACGCCGCCCAGGAGACCTTCGTCCGCGCCTATACCCGCCTGGCAACGTACCGGCCGGGCAGCCGCTTCGACGCCTGGCTGCTGGCGATCGCCGCGAACTGGTGTACCGATCTGCAACGTTCCCGGCGCACGATGCCGCTCGACCCCGCCCGCGACGGCGCGGCCGGTGGACCAAGCAGCGGCCAGAGCGAGTCGCCCGAGGCGCTTATCCTGCAAGCCGAACGGGGGAATGAAGTGCGCGAATGGCTGGCGCGCTTACCCGAACATTACCGGGCAGTCTTAGAACTGCGGTACTGGCACGAGCTATCGTATACGGAAATCAGCGCCGCCACCGCGCAACCAATCTCTACGGTGCGGATGCGGCTCTTTCGTGGCCGGCGATTGCTCGCCACCTACCTGAATGCCTCCTGACTTCTGACCACTTCCTACCTCCCCCCATCCCCCTCATCCCGGAGGGCGGGCCACTGTGGCCCGCCCTCCCCTTTATCTTTCCACAACCATCGCGATGCCCTGGCCGCCGCCGATGCAGAGCGCGGCGAGGCCGCGCTGGGCGTCACGCTCGGCCATCGCGTAGAGCAGGGTGGCGAGAATGCGCGCGCCGCTGGCGCCGATGGGGTGGCCGAGCGCGATTGCGCCGCCATGCACGTTGGTCTTCTCCGGCGGCGCGCCGAGCTGGTCACAGACGGCGAGCGATTGCGCGGCAAACGCTTCGTTGAGTTCGATCAGGTCAATGTCGTCAATCGTCAGGCCGGCGCGCTGGAGCGCGCGTTTGGTCGCCGGCAGCGGCCCCATGCCCATAATTTGCGGGTCTACACCCGCCGAGGCGTACGAGACGATGCGCGCGAGCGGGGTGATGCCGAGTTCGCGCGCTTTCGCGGCGCTCATCACCACCGTGGCCGCCGCGCCGTCGTTGATGCCGGAGGCGTTGCCCGCCGTGACGGTGCCGCCGTCGCGTTTGAAGGCGGGACGCAGGGCCGCCAGGCGTTCGACCGTCGTGTCGGGGCGCGGGTGCTCGTCGCGCGCGACCAGCGTGGTCTTGCCTCGCCCGGCCGGTGCCTCCACCGGCACGATCTCGGCGTCGACCGCGCCGGACTCGACCGCCGCCGCCGCGCGCTGCTGGCTCTGCGCGGCGAAGGCGTCCTGCGCCTCGCGCGTGACGCAGAACCGCTCGGCGATATTCTCGGCCGTGATGCCCATCGCGTAGCCGTAGAAGGCGTCCACCAGGCCGTCTTTCATCATGGTGTCAATCAGTGCGCCATCGCCCAGCCGGTAGCCGAAC
>DASUBC010000315.1:0-2868 GCA_035763465.1 Thermomicrobiales bacterium | reverse complement strand
TCGTCCAGGTTATTGCTGGGCAGGAAGGAGAGGAGCGCACGGGCCTGCTCGTAGAGCATTGCTTCGTCGTCGGCCAGCAGATGCGCCACGCCGCTGACGCTGTTATGCGTCAGCGCGCCGCCCAGCGCCTCCAGCGTCACCTCTTCGCCCGTCACCGTCTTGATGACGTCCGGCCCGGTGATGAACATCTGCGAAATGTCCTTCACCATGAGGATGAAATCGGTCATCGCTGGTGAGTAGACCGCGCCGCCCGCGCACGGTCCGGCGATGAGCGACAGCTGCGGGATCACGCCGGACGCGCGCACATTGCGGTGAAAGATGTCGGCATAGCCGCCGAGCGAGACGACGCCCTCCTGAATACGCGCGCCGCCCGAATCGTTGATGCCGATCATCGGCACGCCCATCTTCAACGCCAGGTCCATCACTTTGACGACCTTTTCGGCAAAGACTTCGCCGAGTGAGCCACCGAAGATGGTGAAGTCCTGCGAGAAGACGCAGACCTTGCGGCCCTCAATCGTGCCATACCCTGTCACGACGCCGTCGCCGAACGGCCGGCGCTCTTCCAGTCCGAAGTTGTAAGAGCGGTGCCGCGCCAGCGCGTCAAACTCCACGAACGAGCCGGGATCGAGCAACAGGTCGAGGCGCTCTCGCGCGGTCAGCTTGCCGCGCTGGTGCTGGCGCTCCGTCCCGGCCGGGTCTTCGCTCGTCGCGCGCCGCGCCAGGTCACGAAACTGTTCGACCTTATGCTCGGTGTCCTGCCGGAGCGCTTCCTGTCGTTCCATCGTTCCTCAGCTGGTAGGCGGTAGACGGTAGACGGTAGACGATAGTTCTTCTCTATGAGGCAGTGCTGATCTTCCAGCACCGTGCTGATAGTAAGCAACTACCGTCTACCGTCTATCGTCTACCGTCTAATCCGCTTCCACCACGGCCGTTTCTCAGCCGGCGGCGCGGCGTCCGCCGGCGCGGGAACCGGTTCGGGTTCGCCGCTGAGAATCCGCGCGCGGCGCGTGACCTCGGCGGCGACTTCGGCGGCAGCGCCGGCCCCGCCGCCAGCCGGCGTCAGGTAGGTTGGGTCGGGGACGGGCAGGTACTTGCTCGCGCCGGGGTCCAGGCCGGCGCGTTCGAGCAGTTCGCGGCGAATGCGCTCGGCGTGTTCAGGCGCGGCGAAGTAGTACCCGATAATCTGCCAGAGTTGCCGCACAGCGTCGGCATAGTCCGGCGTCGTGCTGCGCGCTACGACCCGCTGGCCGTTCTGAGCGGTCGCCTCAAAGCCATAGGCCACGGCCCAGTCCGCGCCAACGCGCGTCAGTTCGGCAAAATTGCCGTCCTCGCTCCACCGAAAGCCACTCCCACCGGTCATGCTGCTTTGCGCTGCTCCTGTACTGCACGGGTCCACACCTGCCCACCATCATAGGGGATAGTGGGCAAGCGGCGCAAAGACTGGACTGGCGGCCGGCGGCTACACCGCGCCAAGTTAAGAGGAGAAGCCGGCGGTTGGCTCCGCCGGCTCCCATAAAGAGGCATTTCAGAGGCGAACCAGAGGCGTTGAGAGGAAAATCTGGGGGTGATGGCGTACTTCCTCGGCTCACGCAGGCGTCACACCACGCTGCCCACCAATTGCTGCCAGAACGGCAGTTATCAGCCGTATCGGGGTTGTGTCACCTCCTCGAGACCGAGGGCCAATTGCCATCGCTGCCTCATCGTGAGCAAGACTCATGCCACTGGCTTCGGTCGCCGTGTAGCCCGCCGCCCATTACGCTGGCGGCGTTCGTGCGTTGAAGAACAGGAGGAACACCTGGGCGGGTATGCCCGTTATTTCGGCCAGACGGACACCTGCTTTCGTGGTAAGGAGGTCGCGACATGCAACGATGGCTTATGCGGCTCGCCGCCGGACTGCTGATTGCCGGCCTGGCGTTCGGCGCGGCGGCGTTCCGCGCGCCGCAGGCTCACGCTGCCGGCGAGCAGCATTGCTTCGACACAACCGGCAAGTGTGTGGGGCCGCTCTTCTTCGCCTACTGGCAGGCGCACGGCGGGCTGGCAATCAACGGCTACCCGGTCAGCGACGAGCAGGTCGAGGTGCTGGAGAATGGGCAGCCCTATACCGTGCAATATTTCGAGCGCGTCCGCATGGAGTACCATCCGGAAAACGTCGCGCCCTATACCGTCCTGCTCGGTCAGTTCGGCCGCCACTTCCATCCGGCCGACCCGCCGGTAGACCCGCAGCCGGGCGCACAGTATTTCCAGGCCACCGGGCATAATGTGAGCGGAGCGTTCCTCGACTACTGGCAGGCCAATGGCGGGCTGGCGCAGTTCGGCTACCCTCTCAGCGAGACCTTCCAGCAGCAATTAGAGGACGGCCACACCTACACCGTGCAGTATTTCGAGCGCGCCCGCTTCGAACTGCACCCGGAGAACCAGCCGCCTTACAATGTCGAACTCGGCCAGTTCGGCCGCCGCATCCTGGCGGAGAACAGCGGCCAGGTCGTCGCGGCGTGCCAGGCGGCCCACCTGAGCGCTAGCCTGGTGATGCAAGGAGCGGCAGGCTCGCGCGAGGGCGCCATCCAGCTCATCAATGAAACCGCTGCGCCCTGCTCACTCAGCGGCCGGCCGCAGGCCCAGCTCGTGGACGAGAACAGCGCGCCGATCACGGATGTGACCATTACAGACGCGCCGCGCGACCCGGCCACCGAAGGCGTGACGACAGTCGGCGTGGGGCGGGGACAGGCATTCGCTATCCGCGTGCGCTGGAGCAACTACTGTGGGCGGCCCGTTGACAAGGCCCAGGTCGTGCTGCTCTTCCCAGGCGGGGTGCCGGTCTACGCGGACTGGGCCAGCGTGCCGCCGTGCCTCGGCGCGGGCGAAGGCTCG
>DASUBC010000314.1:0-5009 GCA_035763465.1 Thermomicrobiales bacterium | reverse complement strand
TTCAGCACCACCGCGACCTGCTCGGTGCGCTGGCGGCGCAGGCTGCGCGCGGCCTGGTTCGGCACATAGCCAAGCTCCGCCGCCGCCTGCAAGATGCGCTGCCGCGTCGCCTCACCGATGCGCGCCGTACCGCCCCGCTGGCCATTCAGCACGTAGGAGACCGCCGCCTGCGAGACCCCCGCTCGCCTGGCGACATCGTGCGCCGTCGGACGGCGTGCCAGTTCGACGCTGCCGTCGCGTTCTTGCTCCTTCATCCCATTTCACCCATTGCTACGTGACCGCTGGCGTCAGTGTACAAACGGACAGGATAACAAAGCGCGGCCACGCCAGGCAATCCAGTAGTCTCGCTCATCCCAGAAACCAGGAGGTCGCAGCGCAGGCTGTCGGTTCCCTACCTGGCTGCCAGCGCTGAGGCGTTGACAGCGCCTGCCGAACCATGCTATTCTACCGATGCTGAAACGAATAAGCAAGCAACGACAACCGCAGCGTCAATCCAGCCGACAATCGTGAACGAACCGCGCGTAGAGGGAGGAGTAGCATGACCTTGTATCCGCGTTCCCGCCCTGTACTGACCAGGCGGCAACTGCTCATCTGGGGCGGTCTTGGCGCTACCAGCCTGCTGGCCGCCTGCTCCAGTGGTTCAGCGGCGACGCCGACGACCGCCAGCACCACGACGACTGCCAGCAGCGCCGCGTCCACCAGCGCCGCGCCGACCGCGACCAGCAATATCGGCCAGGCGCCGGCCGCTATCGGCGGCAGTACGGCGACTGCTACGGTCGCCAGCAGCCCAGCCGCCGGCGCATCCACGCCGGGCACGGCCGCCACTCCACGCGCGGCAGGCACACCCGCAACCTCCGCCACCTCGAATGTTCCAAAGCAGTTGCAGGAAGCGCCCACCCTGGCCGATCAGGTCAAGAGCGGCAAACTGCCGCCAGTCGCGGAGCGCGTTTCGCAGAACCCCGTCGTTCTCACGCCGGTGGAGCGAGTCGGCAAATACGGCGGAACCTGGCGCGCGGCGCTCGTCGGCGGCCAGGATACTCTCTGGCTCGACCGCACGATCGGCTACGAAAATCTCGTCCGCTGGGATACCCAGTGGCGCGCGATCATCCCCAACTTGGCCGAATCGTTCAGCGGCACGCCCGACGCCAAGGAGTTCACCTTCAAACTGCGCCAGGGCGTCAAGTGGTCCGATGGTCAGCCCTATACGACCGACGACATCATGTTCTGGTTTGAAGATGTCTTCCAGAACAAAGAGCTGACCCCGAACAAGGGCAACAACCCGCCGACCGTCACCAAAGTTGACCAGTCCACCTTCAAAGTCACCTTCGCCCAGCCCGATGGCTTCTTCCTAAACGACCTGGCCACAGCGAGTGGCGGCACGTATGGCAATATCGCGCTCATGCCGAAACATTATCTCCAGCAGTTCCATATCAAGTACAACCCACAGGGCATTGACCAGCTGATCAAGCAGAATGGCGTAGACTCGTGGGTCAAGCTCTTCCAGTCCAAAGGCAGCACCATCCCCGGCACGCCCTACGTCGCGCGCTGGAGCAATGCCGATTTGCCGACAATGGATGGCTGGAGGATTACGGCGGCCTACACTGGCTCCAACCCCCAGGTCACTGCCGAGCGCAATCCCTTCTACTGGAAAGTGGACACCGCCGGCAACCAGCTGCCCTACATTGACAAGGTGACCTACGCGGTGCTCCAGGACCCCCAGGTGCTGGTGCTGAAAGCCGCTGGGGGCGAGATTGACATGCAGGACCGCAACCTGGCGACGAATCAGAACAAGGCGGTCCTGACCGACAACCAGCAGAAGGGCAACTACCATTTCTTCGAGACTGTCCCCAGCCAGATGAACGTGATGATCATCCACCTCAACCAGACGCATAAGAACCCCGCCATGCGCCAGCTCATGCAAAACAAGGACTTCCGCATCGGCCTCTCCTATGCGATCAACCGCCAGGAGATCATTGACACCGTCTACGTCGGCCAGGGCGAGCCGTGGCAGGGCGCGCCACAACGCGAGTCGGCCTACTATAACGAGCAGCTCGCCAAGCAGTACACCGAATACGATGTCGCCAAGGCCAATGCATCGCTCGATAAGGTCTTGCCGAAGAAAGACGCGCAAGGGTTCCGCCTTGATGCGAATGGGCAGAAACTGACCTTCACAGTCGAGGTCAGCACCAGTAACCCCGACCAGGTTGACGTGATGAAACTGGTCCAGGGGCACTGGCAGAAAGTCGGCATTGATATCCAGGTGAAGAGCGAGGACCGCTCCCTCTTCTACACCCGCAAGAACGCCAACGAGCACGACGCCAACGTCTGGACGGGCGGTGGTGGCCTCGACGCGCTCTGGGACGCGCGCTCCTTCTTCCCGTTTAGTAACGAGTCGAACTGGGCCGAAGCCTGGGCGACCTACTTCACCAATCCCACCGGCGCGGGCGCACAGACGCCGCCCGAAGAACCACCGGCGCCTGCCAAACAGCAGATGGACATCTACCATCAGATCGAGACGAGCGCCGACCAGGGCAAGCAGATTGATCTCTTCAAGCAGATCTTGCAGATCGCGCAGGAGCAGTTCTACGTCATTGGCATCAGTCTGATCAGCAACGGCTACGGCATCGTCAAGAACAACATGCACAACGTCCCGGCCAAGATGTTCTCGACAGGTGGTCAGTGGCCGAACCCCGCGCCGACCAACCCATGCACGTACTTCTATGAGTGATAAGTGACGGTCCCCCGCCCCCCAATTCCGGGGGGCGCATCTCTCCCTACGCCGGGGCTGGTCTGTAGGCCACTGCGTTCGGATAAGCTGCTCCCCCCAGAATTGGGAGGCGGGGGCCGTCACGAGAGAGGGCAGCGATGGCTGCGGACTGCGCGAGCGCGAACGACCTGCCCGGACCGTACCGGCGTACGCGTGTGCTCTACACAAATCCGCTGGCGACGGTGGCGGACGTGCGCGACTTCCGGCTGGAGGGCGAGGCGGCGATCACCTTCCCGCAGGGCCGCTTACGACTCGCGAACAGGCGCGACGCGGCTGAAGGGCAACAGGCCAACTTTGTCTTCTGGTGCCCGGAGCAGTTTCCTGCCGACATCGCGGTCTCCTGGGAGTTCTGGCCGGTGCGCGAACCAGGACTATGCATTCTGTTCTTCGCGGCCACCGGCCGGCAGGGTGAAGACCTGTTCGATCCAGGGCTGGCGCGGCGTACCGGCGAATACCAGCAATATCACTCCGGCGACCTCAATGCCCTGCACATCTCATACTTCCGCCGGCGCTTTCCCAACGAGCGCGCCTTTCACACCTGCAACCTCCGCAAGAGTCATGGCTTTCATCTCGTCTGCCAGGGCGCCGATCCGCTGCCGTCGGTCGTGGACGCCACACCGCCCTATCACCTCGCCCTGGTCAAGTGCGGCCCCGAGGTCGCCTTCGCCATCAACACCCTGCCAATCTTCCGCTGGCGCGATGATGGGCGCTTTGGCTCGCCACTCGCCGGCGGCCGGCTCGGCTTCCGGCAGATGGCGCCGCTGATCGCCGAGTATGCCAACCTTCAGGTGACCGCCGTCGAACCGGCATAAGGAGGAGCCATGACCACAACCGTAGCGCGCGATGGTCAATCGGAGCTGAGCACGTTTCGCGACGCGCAGACTGGGCGAGAAATCTGGCAACTGACCCACTCGGATCAGGCCAGTTTCCACAGTTACTACGATCTCTGTCCGTGGAGTCCGGACGGTACGAAGATCGTCTTCTGTGGGATGACGCCCGGTCAGGACGGGGCCGACATCTACTGGCTCGATGTCGCGGATGGGACCATCCACTGGTGCGGCCATTCACAACTCGCCGGGCCGCACGAAGGCGCGCAGCAGCAGTGGCTCGGCGCGGACGCCCGCATCATCTACAAGGATCGCGACGATGACGGCCTCTGCGTCCGCATCGTGGATCTCGCCACCGGCGAGCAGACCCGCCTGCCCGGCACGCTGCGAATGGCCGCGCCGGATGGTCAACGCCTGGCCTCCTTCACCGATATTCGCGACGAAGCGGCCCTGGCCCGGCGCAACGACGCCGGCCTCTTCCTCAGCGGTCTCGACGGCGCCGCGCCGCGCCTGCTCGTCTCCCTCGCCGCCGCGCTCGCGGTCAACCCGCAACGCGACGCCATCGCAAACCGCCATCTCTATATCAAGCATCCGAAGTGGAGTCCGGCCGGCGACCGGCTGATGTTCGTCTTCACCAACGAAATTCACTTCGAGCAGCAGTACGCTGAGCCGCGCGTCAAGGACGTCTACGTTGTGGACGCGGACGGCACGAACCTGCGCTACGTCTGCGACTTTGCGCTCGGCCACCACCCCAGCTGGCACCCTGACGGCTTGCACGTCTTCCTGAACCGTCGCCCCGCGCCCAACCAGTCTTTCCAGTTCCTGCTGGTGGATACGGACACCGGCCTGGCCGTCCCCGCGACCACAGTGATCGAGGGCAGCGGCCACCCGAGTTTCAGCCCCGATGGCCGGCGCATTCTCGCGGAATACGTCACCGCGCCATACGGCGGCGCGGCGCGTGTCGTCAGCATTGACCTGCCCGCCAACCGGGTGGACGAGCTGGCCCGCTTTACTGTCCGCGACCACACCCACCAGGGCACGCACATTCACCCGACCTGGTCGCGCGATGGGCGCTTCGCGCTCTTCAACGCCGACTATTCCGGTCACGCCGAGGTCTATGTCGCGCCAATGGCGTAGTTCCAGGTTCCAGGTTGGCAGGTTGCAGGTTGTGGTGACTCGAAGTGGTGGCTGCCTCGCAACGCGGTTGCCGGCCTCGAACCTGCAACTTGCAACCTGCAACAACGACGAAGGAGTCACCGCGCATGAGCAAACGCCCCAATATTCTCTTTCTGATGAGCGACGAACACCGGCCTGATGTCACCGGCTACGAGGGGGATCCGGTCATTCGCACGCCGGTGCTGGACCGGCTGGCCGCGAGCGGCGTCGTCTTCCGCAACGCCTACACTCCCTCGCCG
>DASUBC010000313.1:0-8324 GCA_035763465.1 Thermomicrobiales bacterium | reverse complement strand
CAGGGCGAACGCGCGGGTGCGCTCCTCGCCCGCCGCCGCCGCGATCGTCTTGGAGATAGCGGGGAAGGCGATTGTGCCGGCGCCGATGAAGAGTAAGGGCAGGGGCAGCAGCCACCACACCGGCAGCGCCGCCATAAACAGCAGGCCGACCACGTTGGCCGCACGCGACCAGATAATCAAGGCGCTGGCGGGAAAGCGCTCGATCAACATGCCGCTGGGCGCGAGGAAGACCAGCCGCAAGATGCCCCAGACGCCAACGATCGCGCCAACCTGCGCCGGGTTCGCCCCAAGATAGGCGACGTAGAGCGGCAGAAAAATCCAGTACGCCTGGACGCTTCCTTCGAGGAGCATCATCGCCCAGAAGGCGAGACCATTTTCCCGGCCCAGGCCGAATTGCCAGCGCGGTCCCGCCACCGCTTGTTCAGCCCTGGTTGACTGCATCGCGCGGCCTGCCTTTGTCGCTTACATCACCGTCCAGACCCGCTCAGTATAGCCGCCCCCTGGCCCTGGAGCACCTGGACTAACAGTCAGGCGGCCCCACAGTGGCGTTGGACTGGCACCGTGCCAGCTGCCAGGCGCGGTGCTGATGAGGTGGCCCCGGATTGAAATCCGGGGAACACCTCAACGCCGCCGCGCCCGCAGCCAAGCACCGCGCTGACCGTAACCCACTGCCCGACTGCCCGACTGCCCGTCTGCCCGACTTCGCCCTTGCCCAGGCAGGCTCCGATCGCTCATCATATCTCCGGAGTTGTACGAACGGGGAAGGGAGGGGTCGGGCAGTGAAGTTACTCCATTTCGCGGATTTGCACCTCGGCGTGGAGAGTTACGGCCGGGTTGACGCCCAAACGGGGCTATCAAGCCGCTTGGGCGATTTCTTACAGCGTCTCGATGACGTCATTGCGACCGCGATCGCGGAGCAGGTAGACGCCGTACTCTTCGCGGGCGATGCGTTCAAGACGCGCGACCCAAATCCGACCGTGCAACGCGCCTTCGCGGAGCGCATCCGGCGACTCTCGGAGGCGGCGATTCCGACTGTGCTGCTGATTGGGAACCATGACCTACCGGGCGTGATCAGCCGCGCGACTAGCGTGGATATTTACGATGCGCTCGGTGTCGCCTATGTGCATGTGTGCCGGCGCATCGAAACGCTGACGCTGGATACGCGCAGTGGGCCGCTCCAGATCGTCGCGCTGCCCTGGATTACCCGTAGCGCGATTCTGGCGCGCGAGGAATATCGCGCCGACAGTGCCGACGAACTCCAGCAGCGGATGCTCGACCGGATCGTGGACGTGCTGGCGGCCGAAGTCGCGCAGCTCGACCCGGCGCTGCCGGCCGTGCTGATGGGGCACCTCAGTCTCGGCGGCGCGACCTATGGCTCCGAGCAATCAATCATGCTCGGGCAAGACCTGGTATTGAACCGGGCCGATTTGCAGCCCCAGGCGTTCGATTATGTCGCGCTCGGCCACATTCACAAGCACCAGCAGGTTGGCCCGCCAACGCCGCCAATCATCTACAGCGGCAGTTTGGAACGGGTTGATTTCGGCGAGGAGCGCGAACAGAAAGGCTTCGTGCTGATCGAGATCACACCAGGGCCAGCGGGCGAACGCGCGGTGCAGTGGACATTTCGCCCGGTCGCCGCACGGCCCTTCGTGACGCTACGCCTGACCGCGAGCGGCGACGATCCGCTTGAGGATGTGCGGCGGGTCATCGCCGCGCGCCACGACCTGCCTGGCGCGGTCGTGCGGGCGATCATCACTCTGACGCCGGAGGGTGCGGAACGCCTGCGGATCAGCGATGTGCGACGGCTCCTGGCCGAGGCGGGCGCGGGCTATGTCGGTCAGGTTCTGCCCGAGGTCGAGCGCCCCGTGCGCGTGCGACTGCCCCTGACTGCCGGCGAAGAAATGGACCCTGCGGGCATGTTGCGCCGGTATTTAGAAGCCCAGGGTACGCCAGCCGAGCGCAGCGCAACGCTGCTGCGCTACGCCGACGAACTACTGGCGGAACAGCGGGAGAAGCACTGACAGACGGCCCCCCAATGCTGGGGGGGCCGTCTCGCGCTTACTCGGCGCTCGGCTCGTCGTCCGGCGTCTCGGCGGCGCTGGCTGCCGGCGTTGCGGCCGCTACTGGCTCGACTTCGCCGGCGTTTTCCGCTGTCGCCGCCTCCACCGCTGCCTTGCGGCGGGTGGTGCGCTTCGGCGGCGCGGCGGTTTCTTCGGCCGTGGGCGTGCTCGCGGCCGGCGCGCTCGCCGGCTTGGCGTCCGTCGCAGTCTCCGCGTTCGCGGCCTGTGGGCCGCGCACTTTCACGATGATCTCATTCCGGACATCCTGGACGCCATACGTCCAGAAGGCGTCACTGCCGGCGGCGAACTTCGCCAGGCGGCTCCGCACCGTGCCCGTCAGGGTCGCGGCGCCCTGTGCGACACGCACCTCGATACTGCGCCGGTCGCGGCCGGAAACTTGCGGATCGGCCTCGATATTGTCCTCGACCATCTCCTGCAAGTCCTGGTCGCTCGGCGTCCAGCCGCGCAGACGTTCTTCGTCGCGCCAGCTATCGCGCAGATGGTGATAGGTCCAGACCCGTTCGCCCGGATTGGGCATCACAAATGGCGATGCGGGCAACACTGGCGCGACGGGCACGCCGGCTGGCGTCGGCGCGGGACGCTGAGCAGGCTCACGCTCGCCGCCCCCGGCTCGTGGCGTCTCCCGATCGCGCGAGGGTCGGTCGGTCCGGTCGGAGCGCGGACGCTCGTCGCGCGGCGGGCGGCCCGGTTCGTCATAGTAGCGTTCGACACGCACATCGCGTTCAGCGTCGGCCGGCGCGGGTCGGTCGAAGGGCCGGTCGCCGGCCGGCCGGGACGGGCGCTCTTCGTCGCGGCGTTCCCACGGTCGTGATGGCGAAAAACCACCATCGCGATCGCGCCGGTCGCGGGAACCGCCCGAACCACCAAAACCGCTATCGCGGTCACGAAAGCCACCGCGCCCGCCATCCCGGTCATCGAAACCACGCCGGTCGCCACGATCACCGTAGCCACGGCCGCCGCGACCAAAGTCTCGTCCTGACATCGTATTTGCCTCAATCCTTCCCGTACTCGGCCACACATCAACGGCAGGTTGGACCCTGTCTGCACTCGTCTCAGAACACGCAGGTCATGGTGTGGGATGGTCGCACGCCGCGAAGCACGGCACAACTACCTGATCAGCTGCGTGCCGGCGCGCAAGAGCTGTGCCGCCAGCGTGTGACGCGCCTTGTGGCTAGATGCTGGCGCGCAGCACCGGCAGTAAGTCGAGCAGCGCCGCCAGCAAGAGCAGATCGCCGACGAGCAGGCAGACGAGCAACGCCAGTGGCGCGGCCACCCCGACTTTCTGCATGTAGCGGCCCAGCCCAGCCAGATCAATGCTGGTCAGCGCGAAGATCAGCCAGCCGATACCCAGAAAGAAGGCGCCGAAAATCTGCGTGCTGTTCTGCGGCAGTCCTTTCCAGACCAGCAGGCCAAGATTGAGCAACGCCAGCACAATGCCCGGCAGGAGCAGAAAAGCTACCGTGGCCCAGAGCGACCGCCCGATTGCTTCCGACCGAAACGCCGGCGTGGCATGGCGCAGTTGCGGCCAGGCGCCTTCGACATATTGCTCGACCGCCTCAATCGTGAAGATCAGCAACACGGCCACGCCGATCAACAGGTAGAGGCGCGGATCGCTCACCATGCGTCCCGAACTCGTGCTTCTGTCACCAGAACATACCAACCTTCGGGTGGCGTATGCCACCCCAACGGAGTATAGCCGACGATGGGCTGGCGCACCAAGTCGGGCAGACGGGCAGTAAGGACGGACGAGCAATGAATCAGCAGCCAGGCACGGTGCTGCGGAGAACCCACTGCCCGACTGCCCGCCTGCCCGTCTGCCCGACTCGACCGTGCTACACTATGCTGGCGTGAGGTATGGCGCGGGAGGACTGGAGAGCATGTCCAGGCGAACGAATTGGTGGTTGACGGGAATCGGGATACTTACCGCGCTTATGTTTGGCAGCTTGTCCTGGTTCAACTGGATTGGTTATACCATCCGGCACGATAACTACTACATCGCGGGGATGATTGTCTTCGGGGCGATCGCGGTGCTGAGTATCTATGCGGTGATCAATGGCTGGCGCAACGCGCTTCCCGGCCAGACGCGCGAGCAAGCCGATGAGCAGCACGGCCCTGGCGGCGAATAGCAGAGCGGCGCGCTGCTACTGCTGCTGGGCCAGGTTCGCCAGGAGTTCGTCGAGCACGCCGCGTAGCGCCTGAGCATCCAGTTCCGGCTCCGCCAGCGCGATGATCGAGTAGTGCTGGTCACTGCTGACCGCAATTTGACCTTCACGTAACTCGAACGCGACGAAGGTCGGTCCTGCCGGCATAGCTTCAAGCTGGTGGCTGCCCTCGAAACCGCGTACCGCCGCCGAAACGACGTGATCAAGCGCAGCCGCATCTTGCTCATTCATATTCAGGCAGCCCGCGACCTGATGATCGCTGGTCGTCACGGCCGCGCCGAGCACACCCTCGATCGCAAGCAACCCTTCCAGGCAGGTTTGGACACGCTCAGGCGAGGCGCCACGAGAACTGGCGTCATGGCCGGGCATGGCGCTTACTTCTTGGCCCGCGTAGCCAGCGCTCGCTGGAACTCAGCCATCGCCAGATCGAACTGCCCGAGCTTCATGTACGCGTCACCAAGCACCCGGTGGGCGCGCGGTCCACCAGCATTGTCAGCGATCATCTCCTGTAAGCGTTCGATGACTTCCGGCACGACCTCGTCGGCTTCCTTGATCAGCCGCCGGTACTCAGTCAGCGCCTGGTCGGGGCGCTCGCTGCCATAGGCCACCGCGAGGGTCAACCGGGCGAACGGATTGTCAGGATCAGACTCGACCAATGTCTCCAGCGCGGCAATGCGCGCGTCCGGACTTTGCGCATGGGACCGGGCGAGTGTGGGCGCCGCCGGCGCAACCGGCGCAACCACATCAGCCGGCGGCGGCTGGTCAACCGCCGTTGGTTCGTGAACACCGTCAGCGGCAGCGAAGCCGTTGCCGGCAGGGCGCCAGTCCTCGTCGGGCGCCTGGTCCGGCGTCGCGGCGACGAAGGGCCAGGAGGCGACGGCGGCAGCCCGCTCCTGTTTGGTGAATGACGTATAGTTCGGCGCCGGCTCGTCAGGCGCGTCCCAGACAAGGGCGTCCGCCTGGTCAGCGCCAGCGACACTTTCGGCAGCTGGAGGCGTGGCGAAGGTGTCGGACCAGGCCGGTGCAATCGTCTGACCAGTCAACAGGTCATCGCTGGCCTCTGCCTGGCTCGCGCTGGCGGCGGGGTCGTTGCGGCTGACTCGTGGCTCGTCCAACATCGGCCCAGCAGGGGTCCAATCCGGTGGTTCGGACGTCGTCTCCGCAACCGGCGCCAGGCCAGGCTCGCGCTGGCTGGCCTGCCATTCATCGAACGACAGCACGCCGGTTTCCATTGCCGCACCCGGTGTCGCCGGCAGTAGACTGTCAGTATTCACTGCTGGCTGCGCGGTAGCGGCGGGTAGCGGCGCACTGTTCGGCGGCAGGTGACGGTTGATCGTGAGTTCGCCGGTCTGGATACGCTCAAGTTTCCGGTGCCGTAATCGGCTGAAGAGCTGATCCATTGCTGGCGACATGTCATCGTTGCCGGCAGACGCCGTATCGCTGTGCGCGGTCGTCACCAGTAAGTCAGTATTGGCCGGCTCATCGGCCGGCTCGCCCATGGTTGAGGTGGGCAGCGCTGTAACGACAACATCATCATCCGCGGCCGGCATGTCCTCGGGCAGAAGTTCGATACTGGCTGGTTCCGGCAGCGTTTCACCAAGCAGCGCCGTGAAACTATCGGCCTCGGCTTCGGCGGCAGGGGCCGGCGCGATGAGCGCCTGGAGTTCGTGCTGCTGCTCGGCATCCAGTGATGCAAGGTCGCGGGTAGCAAAGATTGAGGCGGCGCTGGCGACATCAGGCGCGCCCTCGACCTCTGCGTCAGCGGGCGACTTGTCCGGAGGCGCCGCTGGCTGGGCGCTCAACAGCAGGTCGCCAGTATCTACCAGATCCGTAAAACTCATACTGGCAGTCTTTGTGCCGCTGCTGCCGTCGTCCAGGCTGAACGGCGCGACATCGGCGCCGAGTTCGTCTGGATCGATACCGAGCTCGTGCAAGGCATCGTCGTCATCGTCGAGCGGTGGCAGCTCAAACTTATTCGGATCGAACACGGGCGCGGTGACTTCCGCCGTAGACGCGCTGTCAACGTCGAACGGCGCGATGTCGAACTCTTGCCCCAGGTCGCCCAGCATCCCGGTCACGCCGACCACGGACTCAGCACTGGGACGGGCGGCTTCAAGTTCGTTGTCAATATTGTCCCAGTTCTCGGTCAGCCGCTCGACGGCGGTGAGTTCGCCGGTATGCGGCGCGAGTTCGTCGTCATCGGCGGCATCCCAGGCGGGCAGGGCGTCCTCGGCTGTCGCGTCGTTATTCGTGTCCGCGCCAGCGGGTTCGCCGGCCGCCAGCTGCCGATCGATCGTGGCGAAGAGTTCGTCTACCTCGTCGCCAGCAGCGTCCGCCAGACCAGCAGGTTCCGCTTCACCAACCAGGGGGGATTCGGGCACCCAGCCCTGCGCGATGTCTTCCCAGCTCAGCGCTTTGTTGCCTTCCTGAGCGGTTGGCGTCAGTGCGCTGCCGTCGCTCAGCGCTGCCGGGTCGTACGCCGGCAAGCTGACCGGCTCGGCGACGTGGGCGCGCAGCGCCGGCACATCACGCAGCGCCAGTAGCCCGCGCGCCAGGTTGCCATCGGGGTCGAGGCCACGCGCGGCGCCAAAGGCGCGCTCCGCTTCGGCGGGATCGCTGGTTAATGCGCCAATCAGCAGTAACGCACGCACGGTTTGTGGGCGCTCGGCCAGGATTTGCCGGCAAAGCGCCGTGGCTTCGTCATCAGCGCCACTGCGCCATAACGCTTCGACCAGGCCCAGCGCGAGATCAGGCCGGCTGGTATCTTCGGCTCGTAATTCACGAAATTGCTGGATTGCGCGCGGCAAGTCTTCATTACGAGCGTGCAAGTTCGCCAGTGCGACCCTGGTCAGGCGCAACCGACCGCCTGCGCCGTACCGCTTGCGATAGAGCCGCACCAGTTCATTTCGCAATTGTGGTAGACCTGGCTGGACCTCCCAGGCCAGGCGGAATTGCGCGAGCGCCCGCTCGTCGTCACCACGGTCTTCCGCGATGACCGCCAGGCCCACCCGCGCCAGAACGTTATAGGGATCGAAATTGAGCACCCGGTCGAAGCTTTGCGCGGCCTCACTCGCCCGGCCGTCCTCTAGGTGCGCTTCACCGAGCAGGCGCAGCGCCGTCACCGCGTCCGGGAAGTGCTGTAACACGTACCGGCAGGTGGCGATCGTTTCCTGATGCCGCCCATCTTCCAACGCGGTCTGCGCGGTCTCCAGCAACTCGCGCAGTTGCTGTTCGACGTCAGTTTCGGTCATCTGTCTGCCTCCGGCTGCTTGGGCAATTGGCGTGTGCATAGATAGCCTCGATCGTTGCAGGCAACCACCATGGGGCCACCCCGCATCATGCGCCTTCCGCTCAGTATAAATAGCGCGTGGCAAGCGCCCCAATAGCCCAACGGTCCTAAATCGCAGTAGGCGGAGGGCGCATTCAAGCGCGGAACGCGGAACGCGGAATGCAGAATGGGGACGAGGACGGGGAACCGCCAAGACGCCAAGGAGACGCCAAGGTCGCCAAGAAGAACAGAAATAGCAATCATCTTGGCGTGCTTGGCGTCTCCTTGGCGTCTTGGCGGTTCAGTCCAGTCGCGGTCGGGTTGCTCGACCGCCGCGCGAACACCTCGTAGAATGATCGTGCCGCCAGGGTTGGCGGCGCTCGCTTGCCGGTGACAGGCGAGCGGCTGGTGTGAGGAGGGGAGGCCAGTGTGAGCCAGATGCCCGGTATTGCCCGGTTGGAACACGTCGCGATTGGCGTTCCGGCCGCGAAGTTCGACGAGATCGTGCAGTTCTACGAGCGAGTCTTCGGGTGGCAGACGATTCGTGTCAATCCCGGCGACTTCACGTTCATCAGTGATGGGTCAGGGGGGCGGATTGAGGTGCTGGTGCGTGACACTACGCCACTTGCCAGGCCACACCATGTCGCCTTCGTGGTCGCCCTGGCCGATATGGACGCGGCGCGCGATGCACTCGACGCCGCTGGCGTGCAGCACGATCCTATCGTAGAGACGCCAGCCGGCGACAAATTGCTCTACTTCACCGACCCCGCCGGCAACTATATGCAGATCGTGGGGCGGAAGACGCCGCTGGCG
>DASUBC010000312.1:0-2532 GCA_035763465.1 Thermomicrobiales bacterium | reverse complement strand
GGCATAGGCTTCGCGCAGGTGTGAACCATCACTCTGCTCGCTGACGTCGGCGACCGTCACCTTGACTGGATACCGGCCGGGCGGCAGCGTGATCGTCGCATTCCCGCGCGCTAACATCGTGACGAACGGGTCGCAGGCGAGCAACTGGCCGGTGGGCATGACCAGCTCGCCGCAGTCAACAACGTGCAGGGCGAAGGGGCGACCGTCAAGTACAAAATGCTCGCCATCAGCCAGCGCCTTCCACCGCGCATCATTCGGCCACATCAACCGCCGCCTTACTTGCATTGGACGCGCTGGCGGCCGGCGCGGCATTATCAACCGTCACCGGCGCCTCAAAGACTCGGATGGTCGGCGTGATACCGTAGCGTTCGCGAACGGAGCGCAGCCAGTCCTCCGACCCCTGCACGCGCGTCATCTGCTCGCGCGACTCCCAGAGGTAGAAGCCGCCGAACTCATTGCGTTCGGGGTCAATCACGTAGGCTTTCGAGCGCAGCCCGTCCAGGCCGCGATAGAGTGGTGCGGAACCCTCGAACGCCGCGACCAGCGCGTCGTGTGTCCAGCGGCGCTCGCCGTCGTAAAACAGAACCAGCGTGGCAATCATGGTCTGTCCTGCCGGCGCCTGGCCGGCTGCCTCATCATCCTCCAGCCGGCCAGTTGCGGGGTCATAGGCGGTGAGCACGATCTCGCCGGCATCCTCATCCAGACGCTCGATCAGGGCGTAATCCACGACATGGCCGGTACTCGCGACGATCAAGCCGGCAAGTTGCGCCTCGTCGTTGACCACAACGCCGCCGAGCTGACCAACTTCTTCGCCATCGGCGGCGATGATTCGCAGCCGGTCGCTGAATGCGACCTGATCATCGGCGAGCAGCGTCCGCTCGATCTCAATCGGAATTCGCATGTTCGGCGTGACCGGAATACCCAGCGCGGCGGAGTAGCGCGGCTGCTCGTCCGGATCGGGCGTGGTGACGGCGTATGCCTCGTTCTCGGCATCCAGTTCGGCCGCGAGGTCGTCATCCGGCTCGACATACAGATGCTCGCGCGCGTCGGGCAGCGCCTGGAAGTCAGCGGCGGTCAGCGTCAGGGCGATCAGATCGCGCTCGATCCGCGCGGCCTGCCCGGCGCGGACAAAAACCTCTCGCGGCACGCCTTCGTCCATCCGCACCAGGAAGCCGGCGATTCGGCGCGATTCGCGCTCGATGACCACCTCATGCAGTGCGCCAACCTTCCGACCCTCACGATCGGCAACCGTGGCGGTAAGGTCAAGCAGCATGGCTCACTCCGTGGCGAGATGATAGGTGATAGTAGTGGCGTGGTGCTGAGGGTAGCGCACTGGCCGTCCACGAGACCGTAGCCCCTAACCTCTGACATCTATCATCTATCATCTCCGTCATCATCTTCCTCGAACAAGAGCAGATTGATCTGTTCCTGCAAGTCGAATTCGTCACCGGGCGCGGTGTCGCCGGCGGTGGCGGTGTCAACCTGCCGGATGCGGAGTTCAGCGCTGTCGAGCAAGTCGGTGCAGTAGGCGGCCAGGCCCATGCCGCGCTCGTAGTGCTCTACCGCCTCCGCGAGTGGCAACTGGCCCTCTTCCAGGCGCGCGACCAGCGTCTCAAGCTGCGCCAACGCGTCCTCGAAGCTGACGTCCTGCCCTGGCACGAGATCAGCCATTGCCCTCCTCCGATTGCCCTGTATCGCAATTCCCAGGCCGTGCCAGGCGTAATGCGTGAGCCGGTTCGCTCGCCCGCGCGCCGAATGTGCCGTCGGCAACGGTGATGCGGAGCGCCTGGCCTGCGGCGGTGTCGGCTGCGCTCGCTATCAGCGCGCCGGTGGTGGCGTCCTCGACGACAGCATAGCCGCGCGCCAGCACCGCGCGAGGATCGAGCGCGATCAAGTGCCGTTCCAGCGCCCGAATGTGCGTGCGGTGCAATTCACGCTCGTGGCGCAGCGCGCTCTGGGCGGTGTGCAGCTGGCGGCTGACGTCCCGCCGGCCGGTATCAATCCGGTGCTGTGGGGACGAGCGCGCCAGGGCACGCCGGACACCGGCCAGCCGGTCCTGCCCCGCCGTCAGCTGCCCGGCCATCAGCTCGCGCAGGCGGTCGCGCAGGTCCGCGACTTCGCCCGCCAGCTCGCGGCGATCGGGCACGCAGAGTTCAGCCGCCGCCGAGGGGGTCGGCGCGCGCAGATCGGCGACAAAATCGGCGATCGTCACGTCTACTTCGTGTCCCACGCCGCTGATGACCGGGACGCGCGCGGCGAAGATCGCCCGCGCGACCTGCTCGTCGTTGAACGCCCAGAGGTCTTCAGCTGAACCGCCGCCCCGCCCGACAATCAGCACTTCAACTCGTTCGTCGGCGCAGAGCGCTGCGATACCGGCGACGATACTGGCCGGCGCGTCTGCGCCCTGCACAAGCGCAGGGGCGAGCACCAGTTCGGCCAGCGGGAACCGGCGCGCGACGACATTCTGGATGTCGTGCCAGACCGCCCCGGTCGGCGAGGTGACGACGCCGATCACGCGCGGCAGCGCGGGCA
>DASUBC010000311.1:0-2131 GCA_035763465.1 Thermomicrobiales bacterium | reverse complement strand
AGTTCGTGCTAGCACTGCGCCTAATGACGAGCATAGTGCTGAACAGAACCCACTGCCCGACTGCTCGACTGCCCGACTGCCCGACTTCGCCGTTCACGCGCGCACGTTTTCGCCGAGGTCGAGCGGGGTGCGGTCCAGGATTTCAGCCGTCACCGCACGGTCGGTGCGTCCGCGCAACTGGCTTTCCGGCCGGATGACCAGCCGGTGCGGCAGCACCAGCGGCGCCAGTTCCTTCACGTCGTCCGGCGTCACGTAGTCCCGGCCCCGGATCGCCGCGAGCGCCTGTGCGCCCTTATAGAGCGCGATCGAGCCGCGCGGACTGGCGCCCACCGCAACGTCGCCGTGCTCACGCGTCGCGCGCACCAGCGCGAGCAGATAGCGTTCGAGCGATTCCTCGATATGCACGTCGGTCACGAGGTCGGCCAGCGCCGCCAGTTCAGCGCCGTCCACGACCGCCGTGACACGCCCGATCGGGTGTGACTTGCGAAGCGCCCGGAGCATTTGCCGCTCGTCCGCTTCCTCGGGATAACCAAGTGGCATCCGCAGGAAGAAGCGGTCCAGTTGCGCTTCCGGCAGCGGGAAGGTGCCTTCATATTCGATGGGGTTCTGCGTCGCGAGGGTCAGGAAGGGCGCGGGTAGCGGGCGGGTGACGCCGTCGGCGGTCACCTGGCCTTCTTGCATCGCTTCCAGCAGCGCCGCCTGCGTGCGCGGCGTCGCCCGGTTGATCTCGTCAGCCAGCAGGATGTTGGTGAAGACCGGGCCGGGCTGAAAGTGAAACTCACCGGCGTGCGCGTCATAGACGCTAACGCCGGTGACGTCGTTTGGCAGGAGGTCGGGCGTACACTGGAGGCGCCCGAACTTCAGGCCCATGCTGGCGGCCAGCGCGCGGGCCAGCATCGTCTTGCCCGTGCC
This sequence comes from Thermomicrobiales bacterium, assembly GCA_035763465.1. Lineage (GTDB taxonomy): Bacteria > Chloroflexota > Chloroflexia > Thermomicrobiales > CADCWN01 > DASUBC01. Next base: position 1,219 of record DASUBC010000311.1, on the reverse strand, counting down.
CGGCACGTCTTCGATCAGCACATGCCCGCCGCCGAGCAGCGCCACCAGCAGCGACTCGATCTGCCGCCGCTTGCCGATGATCACCGTCTCGACATTGGCGATGACCCGTTCCGCGAACCGCGCGACCGAGGAAACATCGAGGGTCGCGGTCATAGTCGCCCGTGCTCCTTCCAAACTGTCCGCTGTCACCAGCACACATTGTAACGGTTTATCTCCGAAGACGCGGCGAGCGCTGGATTCGCCATGCGGTCTCGGCAGTTCACGCTAGCGCTTACGCCGCGCGGACGCGGCCTGGCGCACAGGCTTCCAGGACGGCGGTGACGGCGGCGGTGCCGGGACGCACGGGGACGACGCGGACGATGGCGGTGTCCAGCCCTTGCGCCAGGCGAGCGAAGGCGGCGGCTGCTCCGGCGGCCTTGCCGAAGTAGCCGACGTGCAGGAGCAGGTCAGTGGGACAGCGGTCCGCCAGTTCCGCCGGGTCCGCGCCACGGTCGCGGCGAGCTTCCAGGTCGCTCAGGGCGGCGTCGAAGCCCATGCGGGCGAAGTGGGCGCGGTAGCCGTGCGCTTTGCTCGCGCCGGGCTGCACCAGCGCGTAGGGGAGGATGGCGCGGGCGAGCGCGCGGCGCGCGGCGTCCTCGTCCTCGTCCACGCAGACGCGGATGTACTCCACGACCTGCACGGCGGCCGGGTCGCGGTTCGCCCGCGCCGCGCCGGTCGCGACCTGCTCGCGACTCCAGGCGATTTGCTCGGGCGTACACCAGTTCAGCGCCGCGCCGTCGGCGGCTTCGCCCGCCAGTTGCACCATCTTCGGCCCGAGCGCGCCGAGATAGACCGGCACGGGCGCGGGCGGGTCGCCGTAGCGCACCTCCCGGCCGAGTTGGACGCCGTGCAGGGTGACGGCGGAGCCTTCGTAGTCTACGCGCTCGCCGGCCAGCAGACTACGCAGCGTGACCAGGAAATCGCGCATCAAGGCCAGCGGCGGCCAGTTGGGCAGGCCGAGCATCCGGCGGTAACCAGGGCTCTGGATGCCGCCCGAGCCGATGCCGAGGATGAAGTGGCCGTTGGTCAAGTCGCCAAGTGTCGCGGCGGCGGTCGCGAGCGCGGGCGCCGACCAGATCGGCACCGGCACGACCGAGATGCCGGTCACCAGGCCGGCGGGCGTGACGTCGGTGCTCGCGCCCCACCACTGCGCGCAGGTCTGGAAAGCATCATTGCCGAC
>DASUBC010000310.1:0-23120 GCA_035763465.1 Thermomicrobiales bacterium | reverse complement strand
AACCTGCAACCCGCTCATCATTTCAGCGCCTTGTAGTCAGCGTCGGTGTAGTCTTTTGTCGGATCCCAGTTGGCAAACTTCCAGTCGTCGCGGGAGACTTTCGCGCCCTTCGCCTGCGCTGCCTTGATGGCGCGGTCGAGTTCCTTGTCGGCGCGGTCCTGCAAGTCTTTCAGCGCGCCCTTCGGGTCGGACAACTGCCCGGAGAAGAGACCGCCGATGGTTTCGGCCAGGTTTGGGTGAATCGCCTTCTGCTCGATGTAGACCTGGCCGGCGTCGGGGTTCCGCACGCGCGGGTCGGGCGCGAGGCGCATCTGCTGGTCGAAGAGCGTGTTCATTGTTGTGGTCGCCGCGTTGTTGCCCGCCGCCTGGCGCGCACCAGGGAAGGTCGCTTGCAGCGCCCCGCCGACGATTGCTTGAAAAGCGGTCTGCCCTTGCAGGCTGCCCCAGTAGGACAGGATGTCGCCCGCGACTGCCGGGTATTTGCTCTTCGCATAGAGCCAGTGATAGTTGCCGCCACCGGGCGTGTAACTGAGTGGCTGAGGCGTGCCGCTGTTCGGCAGCGGCTGGCTGGCAACGCCGAACTGGAAATTGCCGGTCCAGCGCGTCGGCGCCCAGGGGCCATCCAGCGTCATCGCCGCGATGCCCTGCTCCATTCGGGTAGTCGCGTCGCGCTGGGTGAGCGAGAGGATGCCAGGCAGGATACTGCTGTCCTGCTTGAGCGCCAGCAGCAGGTCGGTCGCGGCCTGGAACTGGTCGCTGGTGTAGTTGTACTCGCCGGTCTTCCAGTTCAGTTCGCCGCCGGCCGCGCCCGCCATCTCGGCAAAGTTGCTGACAAACGTGCCAAACGTGGTGTCGCTGCTCTGTCCGCCCAGAACCAGCCCGTAATACTTGCCCGCGCCCTGCGTCGTCAGTTTCTTGCAGGCGGCGCGGAAGTCGTCCCAGGTGAACGGCTTGCTGGTCGGGTCGTAGCCGGCCTGCTTCATGAAGTCGGGGTTGTAGAAGATGAGTGTGGCGTACCGCTGAAGTGAACTGAGCGGGAAGGTGTAGACCTTGCCGTTGAACATAGTGATGCCTTCGACCAGCGTTCCGGGCGGAAACGCGGCTTTCCACTGCTGGAAGTTGGGAATCACGTCGTCCAGCGGCGCGATCCAGTTTTGCTGCACCGCCTGGCCGCCGGTCACGCCACCCGGCAGCCAGAAGATGTCGGGCGCGGCGCCGTTCTGAATCGCCAGCGGAATCGCCTGTGACACCTGGGCGGCGGGGAGTTCGTCGAATTGCACGGTGATGTTCGGGTGCGCCTTCTTATACGCGTCGAAGAAGGCTTTATAGAACGGCGAGCGCGGCCCCGGCCCCTGCACCGTCACCTGGAACTTCACCGCCTCGGTCGGCAGTTTCGCGCCGGTATCGGGAATGACGATCGCCGTGCTCACCGGCGCAGCGGGTGACCCGGCCGCCGCAGGTGTGCCGGCATGTGTGGTCGTCGCCGCACTGCTCGCTGTTGCTGTGGTCGCCTGCCCGGCTGCGGTCGTCGTGCCGCCAGCTGACGTCGTCGCCTGGCTCGCCGTCGTACCGCTCACCGCCGTGGTCGTGCTACTTGCGGCTGAGGCAGCGCCGCCGCTCGCCGTTGTGGGCGCCGGCGGGATGGTGGCTGTCGCGGTCGTGCCGCCACAGGCGGCCAGCAGCGCGGTCAGTCCCGCACCGCCGAGCAGGCGCAAGGTTGTTCGGCGCGAGAGCGTCACGGGTTGCGGCGCCCGGTCTCGTTCCGCTGGCATGGTCTCATCCTTTCACGACTACCGCCAACACTTACGGTCTGTCTACGGTCGGCGCGGCCAGGGTGCGCCCGGTCGCGATTGCACAGGGCAGATAGAGCTGTTCCGGCGCGCTGTCCGCTGGCTGGGCCAGCCGCCGCACCAGCAGACGGACGGCCCGCGCCCCGATCTCCTGCCGGGGAATGACCAGCGTGGTCAATTCCGGGTCGAGCGGCAGCGTCATCGAGTCGCCCAGCGCGGCGAGGGAGAAGTCGCGCGGCGCCTCCTGGCCCAGTTCCCGTGCGGCCACGCGCGCCTGGTCCGCCAGACTGGTCTGCTCGGTGACGATGGCGGTCACCCCGGCGATGAAGAGCGCCGCGACGAGCGCCGGCGTCACTTCGTCGGGCCGGACCCGCGCAATCAGGCGCTCATCGAGCGGCAGCCCCCGGCGCTGATGCGCGAGCCGAAACCCTTCCTCGCGGTCCTCCTCCGGCTCGATCGCCACCGGCGAGCGCAGGTAGGCCAGCCGGCGGTGACCCAGATCCAGCACCCGGCCGACCAGGTCGGCGCTGGACTCGACATGCGCCGCGACGACATAGGCCAGGTCGTGGCCGGGCACCTGGCGCCGGCCGATGAAGACGAAGGGATAGCGCTCCGCCAGCAACTGGCGCAGTTCGTCGGTGTGGGCCTGGTGACCAAAGAGAATGGCGCCGTCGGCCAGCCGCAGGTTGTTGACGCCATCGGTGTAGATGGTACGCCGCCCATCCGGCGCGTTCGCCTGCGTGAAGAGGAGCAGGTTATAGTTCTGCGCGACCGCCTCCTGTTCGACGCCGACGAGAAAGGGATAGTTCGAGGTTTGCGGCTGGACGGGGAAGGTTGGCTCGTAGGTGAAGACGCCCAGCAGCCGGTTCTGTCCACCGGCCAGTTTACGCGCGATCGGGTCGGGCACGTAGCCGAGCTGGCGCACCGCGTCCCAGATGCGCTGCTCGGTCTCCTGACTGATCCGCATCGCCCGGTTCGCGCGGCCATTGATGACCGCTGAGACGATCGCCTGGGAGACGCCCGCCAGCGCCGCGACATCCTTCTGCCGTGGTCGTAGCGCCGCCATCTCCCATCGCTCCATTATGATTGCTGATTATGCGCTTCGCGTTATGCGGATAATCATAATCCCAGGCGATCAGGTCGTCAAGCGATGGCTGGCGGTGGCGGCCCTCACCCCGACCCCTCTCCTATCGCACGGGAGAGGGAAGCATAGACCAGCGTAGCTGCTTATCTGCCTGGCTCGTCTTATGCCACCGCCTATCCCGTCTTTCTCCCCTCGCCCGCGCACGGGAGAGGGGTCGGGGGTGAGGGCCGCCCAACTTGCGCTTCCTGCCATTTTCCGCCACGATAGCGCGGCCAGCGGTGACGACGCGCACGAGGAGGGAGCGGAGATGTCGGGCAACCAGGGCAAGGTCATCATTACGGCGGCGATTACGGGCGGTATTCACATCCCGTCACAGACGCCACATCTGCCAATCAGCCCCGATGAAATCGTCAGCGAGTGCGTCCGCGCCCATGACGCGGGCGCGGCGGTCTGCCATATCCATGTGCGCGACCCCGAGACCGGCCAGCCCGTGCCGCGCCTCGACCTCTTCCGCGAGGTCGCCGAGAACGTCAAGCGGCGCTGCGACGTCGTCCTCTGCACGACGACCGGCGGCGCGCCGGGGATGACCTCCCAGGAGCGGGTCGGCGTGGTGCCCGAACTGGAGCCGGAACTGGCCTCCTGCAACATGGGTTCGATGAACTTCGCGCTCTACCCGCTCGCCCGCCGCTTCAAGGAGTACCAGTTTGACTGGGAGAAACCCTTTCTGGAACGCACCGACGACAATATCTTCGCCAACACCTTCAAGAGTATGCGCTACTTCCTGGAGACGATGCGCGAGCATGGCACCCGGCCGGAACTCGAAGTCTACGATGTCGGCATGATCAACAACGCCGCGATCATGTTGCAAGAGGGCGCGCTGGAGCGGCCGGTCTACATTCAGTTTGTGCTCGGCATCATGGGCGGCATCCCCGCGACGGTGGAGAATCTCGTCTTCCTACTGAACCAGGCGCGGCAACTGCTGGGCGACTTCCAGTGGTCGGTCGCCGCCGCCGGCCGCCACCAGCTGGGCATCGCCGCCGCCGCGCTGGCGCTGGGCGGCAATGTCCGCGTTGGGCTGGAGGACAGCGTCTATCTCGGCAAGGGGCAACTCGCTACCAGCAACGCCGAGCAGGTCGCCAAGATCGCCCGCATCGCCCGCGACCTCTCGCTGGAGCCGGCCACGTCCGACGAAGCCCGCGCCATCCTCCAACTTAAGGGGCTGGAGAAGGTGAAGTTTTAGCGCGGGTTGCAAGTTGCAGGTTGCAAGTTGCAGGTTCTTGGCATAGATGCTGTGCTCAACAGCAGGCGCAGTGCTTATGGTGAGAAACCTGTAACCTGCAACTTGCAACCCGTCTCCACGGAGGTGCCACTGATGGACCGAGACATTGCCAGCGTCGCCATTATCGGCGCGGGGACGATGGGGCTGGGCGTGGCCGAGTGCTTCGCCGTGGCCGGGGTGCGCGTCTTTGTGACGGACGCGACGCCCGAACTGGCCCGGCAGGCGATCGGGCGCCTGCGCCAGCGCGTGCGGGGGCATGTGGACGCGGGCTTGCTGCCGGCGGACGCGCTCGACCGCGCGGCAACTGTCGAGGCCGCTGACGACATCGCCGCGACCGTGCGCGACTGCGATCTCGTCTTCGAGGCTGCGCCGGAAGACCTGGCGCTGAAACAGACCGTGCTGCGCGCCATCGCCGCCGCCGCTCGCCCCGATGCCATTATCGCCACGAATACGTCGTCGCTGCCGATTGACGACCTCGCGCCCGCCGTGACCGGGCCGGAACGCTTTCTGGGGATGCACTGGTTCAATCCGCCCGAATGGACGCCCGGCGTGGAGGTCATCCCCGGCGCGGCCACCGCGCCGGAGGTCGTTGCGCGCGTGAAGGCATTCTTGCTAGCGACGGGCAAGCGCCCGGCCGTGGTGCGGAGCGCGCCCTGCTTCGTCGCGAACCGCATCCAGAATGCGCTCTTCCGTGAGGCAATGGCCTGTGTCGAGGAAGGACTGGCGACACCGGCGGAGGTGGACGAAGTCGTTCGCAGCACCTTCGGGTTCCGGCTGCCCTTCTTCGGTCCCTTTCAAATCGCGGACATGGCTGGCCTGGACGTGTATGCCAGCGTCTTCGGCACGATGGAGCGCGAACTTGGTCCCGCCTGGCGCGCGCCCGACCTGCTGCGCGAGCAGGTCGCCCAGGGCCGCATCGGCACGAAGGGTGGCGCGGGCTTCTATACCTACGACGACGCCACGCGCGACCGCCTGCTGATCGAGCGCGACCGCCGTTACGCCGCGCTCAACCGCCTGCTGGCCGAGTTCCCGCCAATTACGCCGCCGGATTGAGGGCCGTCACGGCAGCAGCACCGCATGCACTGGTGTGGGACATGCGGCGGTGTGCTGGCGCACAAGCGCGGCGAAGCGCACCTCGGCCTCGGGCGCGATGTAGTACGTCGTTGTGCAGAGGTGCGGCAGCGTGCCGGTGCGCGTCAGTTCGTCGAGCACGCCGCCGTAATAGAGCGCCGGGCGCGGGTCGGCGTGGTCGTCCACCGGCGCGGAGTTGCCGGCCAGGTAGACGAACCGATACTGGCTATGCAGCGCCAACTGGTATGGCGCGACCTGCACTCGCTCAATCTCCATCGCCGCCGCGTCGGCCTGGCGGCCGGAAGCGTAGACCAGCGCGGTGCTGCCGCCAGGCGAGATGTCCGCCGCGCCCGCGCGCAGCAGCGGGGTAACGTCCGCATCGGGCGGCGGCGGTGGGTCCAGTTGGTAGTCGGCCCAGGTGGCGCGCGCGGTCGCCAGGAGCAAGAGGAGTGCGGCCACGGCCGGCAGCGCCACGCGCAGGGCCGGGCGCACCATCAGGCCAGGTGCGCGGGCCGTCAGCCAGTTGACCGCGCCGAGCAGTCCGGCGGCGCTGAGCAGGCACATGAAGGGCAACGTGAAGATGAGCCGGCCGATGTGGACGCGTGACGTCAGGAGCATCGGCAGGCCGAAGCCCAACAGGAGCGCGAGCAGCAGCCGGTCTTCCAGCCGGTCGCGCGCCCGCCGCAACGCCAGTACGATGCCCAGCAGCAAGAAGGGCGCGAGAAACCAGGGATAGAGCCGGCCGTGCGGATTCCAGTAGTCGGTGAGCGCCGGCTGCGTGTCGCGGTCGAGGAGGAGCCGGGCGTAGTCGCCCACGTTCTGCGCCAGCAGCCGCACGGCCAGCGCCACCCGGCCTTCGTGCGGCCCACCGGCGGCGATTTCAGCGGGCGTCAGGCGCAGGTAGCCGCCGTAGTACTGCGGCACCACCGTCAGCGCCAGGAGTTGCTCGCCGCGCGCTTCAAAGTAGTAACCGACGGCGAAGACCGGGTTCTGCCAGGAGGCGAGGGAAATCACCAGCGTGGGCACGAGCGCCGTGACTAGCAGCGCGCGGGCGAGCGCGGGCCGCGCGGCGGGCCGCAGCCACATTTCGAGTACCAGCAGCGCCGCGCCGAGCGGCCAGAGAAAGCGCACCGGCGCGTAGGCGTACATCCCTAGAATCAGCGCGACCTGGAAGGCCACCACCCAGCGCCGGCGCACCGGCTCGCGCAGTAGTCGCAACAATACCCAGGCCGTCGTCAGCATTGGGACGAGTGAGGGGCCCACCAGGGTCGCCGTGCGGCCGTAGAGCAGGAAGACCGGCGAGATGGCCAGCAACAGCGCCGCGAGCAGCGCCGCGCCGCGCCCCACGAACGCGCGTCCCACCAGCCAGAGCAGCGGCACGGCCAGCGCCGCCAGCAGCGCCGCCGGCACACGCAGCGCGCTCAGGCTCACACCGGCGACATGGAAGGCCAGCCAGACTGGCAGCGCCAGCAGCGGCGACTCGCCGCTATCGGTCATCAACCCTTCGGTCGCGTGAAAGATGTGCCAGGTTGGCTGCTGCCAGAAGTCGAGCGCCTGGTAGGTGGTATACGCTTCCCAGTTGTAGAGGAAGGCCGGGTGCGCGGCGATGCGGGTCAGCAGTAGCGCCGCCGCGCCGCCATAGAGCGCCAGTGCGACCAGCAAGTCGGGCAGTCGGGCAGTCGGGCAGTCGGGCAGTGGGCTCAGGTCGGCACCGTGCCTGTTTGCTGGCGCCGCGTCGTCCCGGCCAACTGCCCGACTGCCCGACTGCCCGACTGCCCGACTCGCTACGGGCGCGCTCACCGCCGCCGCTCGATGGTCATCCGCACGCCATACTTCGGGCGCAAGGTCACCAGCGGTAGCGGCACGACCGGATGCCCCGGCACGAGTGACAGGTCCCACTGCTGGGCGAGCGTCGCCAGCAGCAGGATGCCCTCCAGCCAGGCGAAGGACTCGCCGATACACATGCGTGTGCCGCCGCCGAACGGAAAATAGGCGAAGCGCGGACGGCTCGCGCGGGCCGCCGGCGTCCACCGCTCCGGATCGAAGCGGTAGGGGTCGGGGTAGTAGCGCGGGTTATGGTGCGTCACGTACTGGCTGACGACGACGACCGCGCCGCGCGGAAGCGGGTAGCCGCCTAGTGTGGTGTCCTCGGCCGCGCGCCGGCTCGTGCCCCAGACGGGCGGGTAACAGCGCATCGCCTCGCTGAGCACCATTTCGGTGTAGCGCAGACGCGGCACATCTTCCACCGCCGGCGGCCGTCCCGCCAGCACCTCGTCCAGTTCGGCCCGCAGCCGCGCCAGGGCGGCCGGGTGCTGGGCGAGCAGATACCACGTCCAGGTCAGCGCGTTGGCGGTTGTCTCGTGGCCAGCCAGCAGCAGCGTCACCGCCTCGTCGCGCACCTGCGCGTCGCTCATGCCCTGGCCGGCCTCGTCGCGGGCCAGCAACAGCATCGAGAGCAAGTCACCCCGGTCGGCGCCGTCGGCGCGGCGCGCGGCGATCAGGCGCGCGATGAACGCATCGAGCCGCGCGCGCGTCCGCAGAAACCGCCGCTTCACCGGCAGTGGCAGTGGTTGCAGCAGTGGACTGTACGGCAGCAGCAGCACCCGCCACCAGCGCATGAACGCGTCGAGCGTCTCGGCTACCAGCGGCGCTTCGGACGTGACGTCGGCGCTGAAGAGCGTGCGCGCGACCACCGCCAGCGTCAGCCGCATCATCTCCTCGTGAATGTCGAAGGTGTCGCCCGCCCGCCAGCGCGCCGCCGTGGCGCCGGCCTCTTCGACCATCGCCGCGCCATAGGCGGCCACGCGCGCCCGGTGGAAGGCCGGTTGCAAGAGGCGCCGCTGGCGCAGGTGTGTCGCGCCGCTACTGGTGAGCAAGCCCTGGCCGAGCAGTGGCTGCAACAGGTCGGTGCCCAGCCCCTTGGGAAAGATGCGCTCGTCGGCGACGAACAGCTCTTTGATGAGGTCTGGTTCGTCAAGCAGGTAGACGTCGCGCGGGCCGATCTTGCAGTAAGCGATTGCACCGTAATCGCTCGCCAGGCGCAGCAGAAAGCCCAGCCCATCGCGCCGGTAGGTCAGCAGTTGCCCTACCACGGGGGGGTTGTGCGGCCCAGGCGGGCGGGCCAGCGCCGGTCGCGCGGTTGTGGTGGCCATATAGCGCCTCCGTGGCGATGATGGGGATGTGGCTGGCGCTGCTCTCTATGAGCATTAACGCACCGGCCCGGCAACTGTTACCACGAGTGAGAGTGGCGAGGACAGGCGTGGGGCCGCCACCGCCAGGCTACCGGAGCTGCACTGACACTTGCCCGCATAAGGGGGTGTACGTACACGCGATTCCGTGGTATCATCGCTGCCAGCAAGCGATGGTTTCAGCGCCGGTAGGGCGGGAGGTTACAGCGTGCGACGATGGCGGCCGGCGCCCTCGGCGGGCAGCCTGGTAGGGATTCTGGCGTGGTTGCTCTGCCTGGGCGGCCTTGTCTGGGTGGTTGTGCGTGCCATTCCCGGCGCCGCCGAACAAACCATGCCCCTGGTCATCTTCTGGCTGGCGGCTGGCCTGCTTGCTGTCTTCATCGTCATCCTGACCATCTTCCTCTGGGGCTATCTCACGCTGAGTTATGACCTTGATGATACCGGCGCGGGTGCGCTGGTGCTGCGCTGGGCCTGGCGCACGACCCGTATCCCCCTGGACGAGATCGAGTATTTTGGTCCCGCCCGGCAGATTCTCGCGCCCAGCAAGCCGGGCGGCTTCTGGCCCTGGCCGGGCTATTATCTCAATACTGTCCGTGACCCGGACCTGGGCGACATCCGGCTGCTGGCGACCCAGCCGCTCCGCCGCCTGTTGCTCATCTGCTCGGCGCGCGGTTCGTTCGCCATCTCGCCCGACCGCCCCTCCCGCCTGCTCGAACAGTATCACGCACTGCGCGAGGCCCGGCGTGCCGCCGACCTGGGGCTACTCACCACCGCGCCGCCGCTGTCCGCGCCACCAGTCACCGACCTGGAAGAGGACGAAGAGGCTGCGTTCCCCATCCTCGCGGCCAGCAGCCAGCGCGCCTTCCGCGAGCGCACCGATGGTCAGGTGCTCGTCCTCTTTGCCGACCGGCCCGCCGTCGTGCTGATGCTGGCGGGCGGCGCGCTGGTCGCCGCGATGCTCTGGTTCATCCTGCTGCGCTACGACGCCGTGCCACAGACACTGCCGCTGCACTACAACGCTACCGGCCAACCCGACCGCATCGGCACCCCGCGCGAAATCTTTCTGCTGCCGCTGATTACTGCACTGGTCGCGGTCGCCAACATCACCCTCGCCTGGAGTGTCGTGCGCTTCGATCGCTTCGCGGCCCGCCTCCTCCTCAGCGGCACCTGTCTCGTGCAGGCCGTCGCGTGGGTCGCGTTATTGAAGTTGTTTTAGGCCCTCGTCAACACGTCCTGGCCAGCCTGGCGCGTCACTCCGCCGCCGGCCCACGAAGGTGCGACCACCCCGGCGCTTGCGCCAGAATCGCTCGGGCGACGTCCCGGACCGAACGGCCGTCCGTATCAATGCAGACATCCCCGATCCGATTCCGCGCCAGTGCCGCCGCCGTCGCCACGGAATCTTCCCATAAGGCCAGCAACCGCGAAGCAGTTGCCCCCTGCCACTCCTGCTCGCCGGGGACTGGCGGCCCGCCGCCTCGCCCGCGCCGGAAGATGCGCTCCTGCAACGTCACGGGGGTCGCCCGCAAGCGGACGATGGTGACGACTGCCCCAGGCACAGCCGCTGTGAACAGCCGCACGCCGTCCGGCGTCTCCAGAATCCCCGACACAATCATCGCCCGTGCCCCCGCGGCGAGGAAGTTCGGCCACAGCGCCGCCACGTTCCGTGCCCGGAGCGCATAGTGGTCTGGATCGTCTGGCGGCTCCGGGCGGCAGAAGCTGATCTGGTCGGTATCCAGATACGCCGCCGTCACGCCCGCCGCCCGAACCTGGGTAAACACCTCCCACCCCACCGACGACTTTCCGACGCCGGAAGGGCCGCAGAGCCACAAAAACGGGATCGCCGCGTTGGCAGGCAGATACACTTGATCACGCATGGTCCGAGTATAGCAAACGCCCGGCTAGCGGGTGGAGAGTGGCTCATTCTGGCGTAGCAAGCAAGCGGCCCCTGGACAATGAACCACAATGACCACAATGGGATAGCGTGTGTCAGCGTGGATGGCGCGCCCGGTCGCCGACCCAGATGAGCCAGCAGCCGACCGCGATGATCAGCAGCGGCCACCAGCTGAGGAAGAGATGGAGGGATCGCCAGGAGAGCGCGGCCAGGCCGGAGACGACGCGCACGGCGGCGATGATCAGCAGGACTGTGCCGACGATCGGCGCCCAGCCAAAGTGCGTGCTATGAAAGCGGCGCGATTCGAGCAGATACACGAACCAGAAGCCGAAGCCCAGGCCGGCGGTCGTCGCGGCGTCGGCCAGCGTGCCGCTGAACCAGCCCAGCGGCACTGCGACAAACTGCCCCGCGCCCGCGCCAAGCAGCACGCCGCCCGCCAGCAGCATCCAGCGCTGGTCGCTGTTGACCGCCAGCACCGTCAAGGCCCCGCCGGCCGCCAGCAGGACGAGCGCCCAGAAGAACGCGAACGAACTGAGGAACCAGACGAGCAGGCCGAGCAGAATCAATACGCCGGCGACCGGAAAATGATCGTGGTGCCGGGTATTATGCCGCAAGTGATGCCGATAGACGTGCCGCTGCATGCATCTTCCCCCGCGTGAGCGGTTGGCCGGCGGCGCGGTCCCGTATCGTCCACCAGCCAGCCACTAGCAGATACGCAAGGCCGCCAGTGGGGTTTCAGGGTGCAGGGGATAGGGAATAGACGATAGGGGATAGAGGTTTGCTAGGGTGCAGTGCTGGTAGCTAAGCGCAGTGCCGATGAGGTGTACCCCGGATTGAAATCCGGGGCTACATGGCTGCGGTCACGAAGTCGCCGTGCGCGGGGACTGGGTTTCGACGAACACTGGGGCAGGATGAACCACCCAGGTATGCCGACCTAGTCCCCGTGAGGGGACTTTGTGGCCGCTGCCCTTCGCGCCGAATGAATTCGGCGCAACACCACGGCGGCGCCGCGCTCATCCACCAGCACTGCCCGGTGGCGAGGCTCTATTCCCTAGTCCCTTCGCTCTCGCTCCCCAGCAGCGCCGCGCCGACGATGCCGGCATTGTCCCCCAGTTTCGCGGCGACAAGCTCGACCGCGTTGGCCGGCACGGGCAGGGCTTCGCGCAGGGCGATGGGCTGCACCAGTTCGACGAACAGCGGCACGGCTTCGACGACACCGCCGCCCAGAATGATCCGCTGGGGGTTGAAGAAGTTGATGGCTGAGGCCAGCCCCAGGCCGAGATAGTGCGCGGCCTCGCGCAGCACCTCCAGCATCAACTCGTCGTTGTCCTCAACCGCCTTGGCGATCATTCCCGACCGGATGGCTTCGGGTTCGCCGGCATCGCCACCTTCCTCTTTCAGCAAGTCCCTCAACACGGAGTGCCGGCCGCGCCGCAATTCCTCCAGCAGTCGCTTCGTAATCGCCGTGCGCGAGGCATATGCTTCCAGGTGGCCCCGGCCGCCACAGCCACAGTAGCGGCCGTCGGCCGCGACGACCGTGTGACCGATCTCGCCCGCCGTCGTCGTCACACCGCTGTCCAGCCGCCCGCTATCAATGAGCGCGCCGCCGATGCCCGTGCCGACGAAGACGCAGAGCGCCCGGTCCACGCCCTGACCGGCGCCGAAGCCGAGTTCACCCATCGCCGCGCCCTGTACATCGTTCGCCAGGCGTACCGGCAGTTTCAGGCGTTTGCTGAGGACTGGCCCCACCGAGGCATTGATGACGCCCGGCAGGTTAGGCGAGCCGATAATCGTGCCGCGCGCGGCGTCAATCTGGCCCGCCGCCGCGACGCCCGCGCCATGCACCGTCGCCCCTTTCGGCAGTTTCGCCGCGTCCAGCGCCTCCTCCGCTACGTCGCCAAGCCGGTCGAGCAGTTCGGTCTCGCCCCGCTCGGCCCGGGTGCGCTTCTTCGCGGTCGCCAGCACGTCGCCATTGTCCAGGTCAATCACGCCCGCGAGAATCTTGGTCCCGCCCAGGTCAATCCCCAGCCCATAGCCCCGCCCAGCCTTCTTCGCCATGGAGACCTCCGTTGCAATGGGTCGAATGTCGAAGGTCAAAGGTCGAAGGTTTCTCGGCATTGACAGATTGCTCATACGTTGACCGCAAGGGACTTTCGACCTTCGACTTTCAGACCTGTGACCCCCTTCGACCGTTTCACGCCTCTGTTATACTACAGCCGCCTGAGCTGTTTTGCTGCTGTGCTGGGACAGCGCCACGAGGAGACAGATGGCGAGGACACGATGGCCAATCTGATCACACTGGGCCGCCTGCTCCTCTTTTTCTGCACGCTCGGGCTGATTTACAGTCGCAACCAGCTCCTGGTGCAACTCTCCATCCTGCTGATGATCGTCATCATCGCCAGCGATGCCCTCGATGGCTGGGTCGCCCGGCGACGCGGCAGTACCAGCGATTTCGGGTCGGTGGTGGACATCGCGGGCGACCGCATTGTGGAGCAATGCGCCTGGGTCGTCTTCGCGCACCTCGCGCTGATCGGCGTCTGGATTCCGCTGCTGGTCATTACGCGCGGCATTGTGGTGGACACCCTGCGCGGCCTGGCGTTCAAGGAAGGGCGCACGGCGTTCGGGCCGAAGACGATGGCGCGCTCCGCCATCACCGAATGGCTCACCGCGTCGCGCACGATGCGGGCGCTCTACGGCGTCGCCAAAGCGTCGGCGTTCGTCTTCCTGACCGGCCTCTTCGCCACGACGCTGCCCGGCGCGGCGGGCACCCCGGCGCAGTTCTTCTTCGGCCACGGCCACCCGCTCTGGTGGCTCGGCTGGTTCCTTGTCTACGCCGCCGTGGCGCTGACCGTCGTGCGCGGCGTGCCCGTCATCGCCGATTCGTGGGAGTATCTCACGGGCAAAGAGCGCCCATGACCGCGCCGGCGCTCGCGCGCAACCCAGCCACCGAAACAGCGCCGGGCCGGGTCGCGGCTCTCTTCGACATTGATAATACGCTGCTGCCCGGCGCGACTTCCGAGCGCCTGTTCATCCGGCACCTCATCCTGCAACGTCACTTCACGCCCCGCGCGGCCTGGGGCACGCTGGTGGCGATGGCGCGGCACGCGCGCATCGGCCCCTTTCATGCCCTGCGCCTCCACCGGCCCTACCTGCGCGGCTGGCGCGTGGCCGACATTGATGCGCTTGGCGCGGAAGTCTTCGCGACCGAGATTGCGCCGCGCCTGGCCCGGCGCGGCATCGCCCGCGTGCGCGAGCACCAGGAGCAGGGACACCTGGTCGCGCTGCTCTCCGGCGCGCCGCCCTTCCTCACCGCGCCACTCGCGCGCTTCCTCGACATCGCCGACGTGCTGGCGACCCCGCTCGCCGTCGCCAATGACCGCTACACCGGCGAACTAGAAGGCGATCACCCCTATGGCGAGCATAAGGCGCTGCTGGCGGAACGGTTCGCCCGCGAGCGCGGCCTCGACCTCGCCGCCTCCTACGCCTACGCCGACCACCACAGCGACGCCCGCCTGCTCGCGCTCGTGGGCCACCCTGTCTGCGTCAACCCGACCCCACGTCTGCGCCAGCTGGCCCAGCGTTTTGGCTGGCCGGTCGAGGAGTTTCGGTAGGGGCGAAGGGGATAGGGGATAGTCTCTCGTCGGCACAGTGCTCGTTTACCAGCGCCGCGCTGTCATGAACCTCTAACTCCTAACCCCTATCCCCTATCCCCTCCGCCCGTAACTGAAACGCAACGGCGCACGTTTCGTAATACTAGGCAGCACCGCGTGTGGCCGGCGCGTACCTGCGCGTGTCCGGCGTAATGAAGGTAGTTGTCGTAGGTGCGTGCATGGATGTGGCGGAGCGCGTTACCGGCCAAGAGTCTCCCCCGGTCGTGAATGGCGCCGTGGTGAAGCCTGGCCCGGCTGCCCGGCCCGTGGCGGCGAAGCCGCGCGCGGCCAGCAAGCCCGCGCGCCCGCGCGGCCTGACCGTCAAGCAGTGGCTCAGCCGCCGGCTCGCCGACCTCTGCGGCATGGTCGCCACGACCTTCCCGCTACGCGCCGGCTACTGGTGCGCCGACCGGAATGGCGATCTCTTCTACCGCATCTCGCCCGGTTACCGGGGCAACGTCATGGATAACCTGCGCCATGTGCTTGGCCCTGACGCCGACCAGGAACTCGTCCGCGCCACGGCCCGGCAGGCGTTCCGCAACAGCTCCCGCAACTTTTACGATCTGATGCGTGTGCGCCGGCTCTCCGCCGCCGACCTGGAACGCAGCATCGTGGTGCTGGGCGACTGGGCGCCGATTGACGCGGCGGTGGCGCGCGGCAAAGGCATCATCTTCATCACCGGCCACCTGGGGGCGTTCGACTACGCGGGACAGGTGATCCCGCTGCACGGCTATCGCACGGTGCTAATGACGGTCCGCACCGTCAGCGAATTCCTGCATGAAGGCGTCACCCACCTGCGGATCAGCAAGGGCTACGAGATTGATGAGCCGACGCCGGGCGGCGTGCGCCGCCTGATGAAGACGCTCCGCCACGGCGGTATGATCGGCCTGGCGACGGACCGCGATTTCCTCCGCAACGGCACGCCGGTGCGCTTCTTCGGCGAAGAGACGACGCTGCCGGTCGGCGCGGTGCGGTTCGCGCTCGAAACGGGCGCGCCGATCGTGCCGGTCATCTGCCGTCGCCACGGGATGCGGCATACCGTCGTGATTGAGGAGCCGCACTGGTTGACGCGCACGGGCCGCAAGAGCAGCGAACTCGACGCCGATATTCAGCGCGGCCTCGCCTGGTTGACCGAAGTCTTCGAACGGCACATCCGCGCGGCGCCCGAGCAATGGGTGATGTTCCAGCGCGTCTGGCCCGCAACGCCGCCGCCTGCCATCACCGTCTTCCCGGTCGGCTCACCGCTTGAAGGCCGTGTCCTCGGCGGCGAAGCCTCCTCTAAGGCTGCCGAACCACCGCCGCCGCCGCCGTAGGCGAGTCGGGCAGACGGGCAGTCGGGCGGTCGGGCAGCGCGCTGGTTCAGCACTGCGCTTGTAGACAGGCATGGTGCTGACCGAAACCCACTGCCCGCCTGCCCGACTGCCCGTCTGCCCGACTCGCTACGGACGCACCACCGTGCCGTCGCGCCGGCGCACGGGCGGCCAGGCGCCGTTGATGGGGTGGTCGGGGAAGGGGTATTTCGCGGCCAGTTCCTCGTTGATGTCAATGCCGAGGCCCGGCTGGTCATTCGCCCACATCGCGCCGTCGCGGAACTCGGGGCAGCCAGGGAAGACCTCGCGCGTGCGCTCCCGGAACAGGTGGCTCTCCTGAATCCCGAAGTTGTAGCAGGCCAGGTCGAGATGCAGGTTGGCCGCGTGACCGACTGGCGAGACGTCGCCCGGACCATGCCAGGCGGTCCGCACGCCGAAGAACTCGCAGAATGCCGCCAGTTTGCGCGCCGGACTGAGGCCGCCGATGTCGGAGATATGGACGCGGATGAAGTCAATTAGCCGGTCGCGAATCAGTGGCACATATTCCTGCTGGTTGACGTAGAGTTCGCCCATCGCGATCGGCACGGCCGTCTGCTGCCGCAGCAGCGGGAAGTAGGCGTTGTCTTCCGGCGCGAAGGGGTCTTCGAGGAAGAAGAGATTGTACTGCTCCAACTCTTTCGCCAGCCCGATCGCCTGGATCGGTGGGATGCGCTCGTGGATGTCGTGCAGCAGTTCGACCTGCTCGCCGAGCGTTGACCGCAGATGCTCGAAGAGTTTGGGCACCAGGCGGCAATAGGGCGTTGGCTCCCACGGCGCTTCGCCCAGGCCCAGCGGCTGCGCCGACGGCTGGCGCTGCGGCTTGATCTGCGAGCCATAGGTCGAGTAGCCGGGCACCGCGATTTGCGCGCGAATGTAGCGGTAGCCCTGCTCCAGATACTTGCGCGCGTTCTCCTCGACCTCTTTGACGTCGCCGCCTGATGCATGAACGTAGACGTCGGCCGCGCGCCGGCAGCGCCCGCCCAGTAACTCGTAGACCGGCATCCCGGCGCGCTTACCCTTGATGTCCCAGAGCGCCTGGTCTACGCCGGAGAGCGCGTTGTTGAGCACCGGGCCGCTGCGCCAGTAGGAACTGACGTAAGCCGACTGCCAGATATCCTCGATGTCGTTGGGGTCGCGGCCGATGAGGAACGGCTTCAGATATTGCTCGATAGCCGTGACGACCGCCAGCGGGCGCTGGGTGAAGGTCGCGCAGCCGAGACCGTAGAGGCCCGGTTCGCTCGTCTCAATCTTGACCACCACCAGGCGGATGCCGTCTGGCGCGGTGCAGATCGCCCGCACATCGGTGATTTTGAGCGCCGGCATCCCACCGGTCGGCTCCCAGGCCGGGGGAATGGCTGGCTCGCTTGCGCCTGACGCTGCTGCTGACACGCGGTTCCCTCCTTCTGTCGTAGCAAGAGATACTGTCCGACATCAGACCAATTTGCTTGACAACCTGTCAGACCAGATGGTATACCGTTCACTATGTGAACCGCAAGTCCGCATAGTGCACACCTTGGCGGCGACGGACGAGAGAGACAGCGGCGGCGCCGGCAACCGGCTGGCGTGTACAGGAAGAGCGTGTGTGGTGAGCGCGCCAGGCCGGATTCAGAGCGAAGGACAGTTTACCCGAACCGTCCTCAAGGCGCTCGACGTGTTGGAGTGCCTGGCGGGCGCCGGGCAGCCGTTGACCGCGCAGGAAGTAGCGCACGAGTGCGGCCTGTCGCGCACGACCGCGCACCGGCTGCTGACGACCTTGCTGACGCGCGGCTATGTCGCCAGCCCGAGCGAGGGCCATTATCGCCTCGGTGCCGGCCTCTTGCGGCTCAGCCATAGCCTGCTCGCCGAACTGGAACTGCCGGCGCTGGCGAAGCCGGAGTTGCACGAGATTAGCCGGCGCTGCAACGAGACAGCCTACCTGGCCGTGCTGGAAGGCGGCGAGATTCTCTATCTCGACCGGGTCGCGAGTTCGCAATCGGTTCGGCTGCGCTCGAATGTCGGCACGCGCGGCCAGTTGCATTGCACGTCGCTCGGCAAGGCCATGCTCGCCTTCCTGCCGCCAGAGGAACGCGCGGCGCAGCTGGCGGCGCTGGCGCTGACGCCGCGCACGCCGCACACTATCACTGACCGCGCCGTGCTGGCGGCGCATCTCGACGAGGTTCGGCGCCAGGGTTACGCGCTGGACGACATCGAGAACGAAGACGGCGTCCGTTGTCTGAGCGCGCCGATCTTCGGGCACGACGGCCAGGTCCGCGCTGCGGTCAGCGTTGCTGGTCCGGCGTTTCGCCTGCCGGTGGAGCGGTTGCTCGGCTTCGCGCCGGTCGTCATCGGCGCGGCGGCGGCTGTCTCCGCCAGATTGGGCTATCTACCAGGGGGTGTCGAACCGGGCGCGCGGAGCGTCGCGTGCCCGTCCGGCGATGGGGAATGGGTTGGGGAAAGTGAGGGTGGACCCTCTCAGTAGGAGGTGACACGACAGCGGGAGGAAGTCGGGCAAGTGCGGGCGTGGAACACGCCGCTCATGAACGGATAGTGAAGTAGCGCATTCGCTCCGTCAACAGACGGGAGGAGTAAGCAGCACAATGGCTCATTCCGATAATCCGCAGTCGCTGGTACGCGACCTGAGCACCGGCCGTCTCAGCCGCCGCCAGTTCGTGCAGCGCGCGGCGGCGCTCGGTATCTCATCCTCGCTCATCGGCGCCGTGCTGGCCGCCTGCGGCAGCAGCGCCGCCACGGCGACGACCGCGCCTCAGCCGACGACCGCGCCGGCCGGTGGCGGCGGCGCGACCGCGACCACCGGCGCCGCGGCGACCAAAGCGCCCGCCGCCGCGACCGCGCCGGCGGCCTCGCCCGGCGCCAACACCCGCACCGGCATCACGGCGGCGGAGTGGAACCCGGAGGCGATCAAGGCGCAGGCCGGCACGCTGAAGGTGGACACCAAGGCCGATGTCGCCAAGATCACGCCGCTCGACTACAAGGGCAAACTGACCGTCTGGTACACCGGGCCGGACGCCTCGACGCCGAAGATTCAGGCTGACTTCGATACGCAGTTCTGGGCGGCCTGGAAAGAGACCTATCCTGGTATCCCGCTGACGGTGGGCGACAATGTCCAGAACATCGCCTACAACGACCTGATTGACAAGTTGCGAACGTCGGCTGCCGGTAACGCCGCGCCGGACATGGTGCGCCTGCAAATCCTGGGTGGCGTCGAGTTCGCCGCGAAGGGGCAACTGGCCGAAATCAATCTGGCCGACTTCGGCTACAAGCCGGAGGACTTCTGGACCGGCGCGCTGAAGTCCGTCACCTGGAACGGCAAGGTCTACGGCATTCCGACCAACAACGAGACGATGGCCTTCATCTGGAACAAGAAGATCTTCGAGAAGGCTGGTCTCGATCCGAACACCGCGCCGGCAACCTGGGACGATGTCGTCAAGTTCTCCAAGCAGATCAAGGACAAGACCGGCAAGTCGGGCTTCGGCATGGTCGCCAAAGTCAACGCCGGCAACACGCCATTCCGTTTCATGCCGGTGCTGTGGGCCTATGGGAGCGGCGCGCTCGACGAAGCGGAGCCGAACCCGACCTACGAGAAGGCCCTGATCAACAACGATGGCGGCATCGCCGCGCTCCAGACCTATTACGACATGTATGTCCGTGACCAGTCGGTGCCGACCTCGGCGCTGACCAACACGCAGACGGAGAACGGCGACCTCTTCATCAGCGAGCAGATCGCGATGGTGATCAGCCACCCGAGCGAGTACGCCTCGATGCAGGACAAACTGGCGAAGGCGACCGGCTCGGACAAGCAGATCGCGCAGGAAGTCGTAGACAGCATGGCCTACGGGCTGATCCCCGCCGGGCCGGTGCGCCGGGCGGTCGTCTTCGGCGGCTCCAACATGCACATCTTCGCTGATAAGTTCACCGGCCACACGGTGGACCGCAAAGCCGCGAACGCATTCATGGCCTTCTCCACTGGGCCGGAATGGTCCACGAAGCAGTGGGCCTGGACGGGGTCGAATCCTGGTGTGCTGACCGGGTTCAAGACCGAGTGGATGAAGCAGCGCCTCGACCAGATCAAGTTCCTGGAGAACACCACGGCGATGCTGCCGTATGGCATCCCGTTCCCGGCGATCCCCGAATCCACGACGATCATGAACAACATCGTGCCGGAGATGTTGCAGAACGCGCTGACCAAGAAGATGACGGTCAAGCAGGCGGCCGACGACGCCGCCGACAAGATCAACAAACTGATTGCCCAGCGCAAGTCACAGAAACTCTGGACCGGCTTCTAGGCAACCGGCCGCCGGGTCGGGCAGCGGACAAAGGGGTCTGCTGCCCGGCCTCTCGCTATCCGCCAACGCCCGCGCAAGGGAGGTGATCGTGGCGCTCTCTCAATCCCCCACGCTGCCAGTGTCGGTACGCCGCTCGGCCCAGCAGCGGGGGCCATTCGCCGAGATGGCCCGCCACTGGGCTGATTATCTGTATGTGCTGCCGGCGCTGCTGGTGATGTTGCTCGTCATTGGCTATCCGATTATCTACACCATCTACCTCTCCTTCTTCAATACCAATCCCAGCGCGCCGACCTGGTCGTTCACCGGCCTGGATAACTACAAGGCCATCCTGACCGATGGCGATATCGAGTTCTGGGCGATCACCTGGAACACCATCGTCTGGACGGTTTCGTCAACGATTCTCGCCTTCATCATTGGCCTCGGCGCGGCGATGGTCGTCCAGCGCGAATTCATTGGCCGGGGCTTCGTCCGCGCGCTGCTGCTGATTCCCTATGTCATCAGCGCGGTGCCGGCGGCCTATATCTGGCGCTGGCTGCTGCACAGCGACTTCGGCCTGATTAGCGGGATGCTCATGCAGTGGGGTCTCATTGACAAGCCGATCGTCTTCCTCGACTCCACGACCTTCGCGTTACCCTCGTTGATCGTCGTCAATGTCTGGAAAGAATTCCCCTTCGCGATGATTATGATGCTCGCCGGCCTGCAAACGGTGCCAGAGGGGCTGCTGCGCGCGGCGCGCGTGGACGGCGCGGGCGCGGTGCAGGCGTTCTTCCACGTCACTGTGCCGCACCTGAAGAGCGTCATCCTGATTACGACGATTCTCCTCTTCGTAGGGAACCTGAACTCCTTCACCCTCCCGTGGATTATGACCGGCGGCGGCCCGGCCAACGCGACGATGATCTGGATTCTCAAGGTCTACACCCTGGCCTTCCAGGACTTGCAGTATGGCCTGGCGTCGGCGTTCTCGGTGATTCTCTTCATCGTCATGGTCGCCTTCGGCTATTACTATGTGAAGGCGCTCACCGGCGGCGGGAACAGGAGGGAGGCAGAATGAGCAGTATTGCTGCCCAGCCAACAACGGCGGCGCCGCGCCGCCGCGCCCGGCGCAAGATTGGGGCCGGCACGGTCCTTGCCTGGGTCTTTATCGTCCTGTTGATTCTCTTCGCCGTCGTCCCGATGGCCTGGATGCTCTCGACGTCGTTGAAGACGCAGTTCGCGGCGCTGCGCCAGCCGCCGCAATGGATTCCGTCCGAGCCGACGCTGGACCAGTACAAGATTCTCTTCTCGCCGGACAACCAGATCGGTGGGCGCTTCCTGCGCTTCTTCTGGAACAGTTTCTACGTCTCGATGGCGACGACGATTCTCGGCGTGGTCATCGCCGTGCCGGCGTCCTACGCCTTCTCGCGCTTCAAGTTCCCCGGCCGCGATGCGCTCTTCTTCGCCGTGCTGGCGCGCAACATGTTCCCGGTGGTGGTCTTCCTCATCCCGCTCTTCATCTTGATGAAGAACCTCCACCTGGTGAACACCGAACTGGCGCTGATCCTGACTTACCTCACGTTCGGCCTGCCGCTCTCGATCTGGCTGTTGAAGGGGTTCTTCGACAATATCCCGCCGGAGTTGGAGCGCGCCGCGCGGATTGACGGGGCCACCCGTTTCGGCGCGTTCTGGCAGATCGTCATGCCGCTGTCGTCGCCCGGCATCATCGCGACGGCCATCTACACCTTCATTCAAGCCTGGAACGAGTACGTCTACGCGCGGACCTTCCTGACGCAGGATAAACTGCTCACCTTGCAGCCCGGCTTGCAGAAATTCTTCGGCGAGTTCAGCACGAACTGGCCGGGGCTGATGGCCGCGCAGTTCGCGTCCAGCGTCCCTGTCGTCGTGCTGTTCCTCGTCTTGCAGCGGTACTTTGTCCAGGCCCTCGCCGAAGGGGCGACGAAAGCGTAGTTGTGAGTGCGTGAGTCGTGAGTGCGTGAGCAGGTTTGGGTCGGCACGGCGCCCGATTGCTGGCGCGGCGCTAGTCCAACGGTCTCACGACTCACGCGCTCACGACTCACGACTCATACACGGAGTAAGCCAATGGCGGAAGTCACGCTGGAGAACGTAGTCAAGCAATATGGCGAAGTGACGGCCGTTGACCATGTATCGCTGACGATCAATGACGGCGAGTTCGTCTCGCTGGTCGGACCGTCGGGCTGTGGCAAGACGACGACGCTGAACATGATCGCCGGGCTGATCGAACTGACCGACGGCGACATCGTCATCGGCGGCACGGTCGTCAACGACCTCGACCCGAAGGACCGGGACATCGCGATGGTCTTCCAGAACTACGCGCTGTACCCGAACAAGACGGTCTACAGTAACCTGGCCTTCCCGCTCCAGATGCGGAAGACCGCGAAGGACGAGATTGACCGGCGCGTCAAGACTACGGCGGAGATTCTCAGCATCACGCCGCTGCTGGGACGCAAGCCACGCGAACTGTCGGGCGGCCAGCAGCAGCGCGTCGCGCTCGGCCGCGCGCTGGTGCGGAATCCCAAAGTCTTCCTGATGGACGAGCCGCTGTCGAACCTCGACGCCAAGTTGCGCGTGCAGATGCGCGCGGAGTTGAAGCGCTTCCACCAGGAACTCAACGCGACGGTCATCTACGTCACGCACGACCAGATGGAAGCGATGACGATGTCCGACCGCATCGCGGTGATGAGCGAAGGCGTCTTGCAGCAGGCCGGCCCGCCGGAAGAACTCTTCGAGCAGCCGGCGAACCTCTTCGTCGCCGGTTTCATCGGCAGCCCGGCGATGAATTTTCTGCGCGGCAAGGTGGTCACGTCCGGCGATGGCGTCGCGCTGGTTGGCGCCGAGGGCTGGCAGTACGCGCTCTCGCCGGAGAATGGCCGGCGCGCGGCGACCACGAGCGCCGGCGAAGCGGTGCTGGGCGTGCGGCACGGCGACGTGCGCCTCTACCGCGAAGCCCAGCCGGGCGCGCTGGCCGCCCACATCTACACTGTCGAACCGACCGGCGACATCACGTTCGTGCATGTGCGTATCGGCGAGGGGATTCTGGTTGCCAGCGCCGAACCTGGCTTCCGGGGCAGCGTAGACGAGCCGATCTGGCTCGACTTCAACCAGGAGCGCCTGCACCTGTTCGACGCCGCGACCGGCGCGACGCTGGCAGATGGCAGGGGATAGGGGATAGGGATGGCTGGCGGTTGAAACCGCGCCTGAATGGCCCCTGCGGGGGCCACAAAGTCCGCCTGCGCGGACTGCGTTCATCCTGACCCGCGCAGGCGGGTTCGTGGCCGCAGCCATTCAGGCGCGGTTTCAACCGCCGGCCACTCCAACCACCCCCTATCCCCTGACGTAGTAGGATAAGCCCGGCGGCGCTGCCGCCGGGTGTTTCTTTGCCGGCCAGGAGAAGTGGAGGAAAAGTGAAAGCGGAACAAATCGCGCTGCAACTGTATACCGTGCGGGCAGAGACTGCCCGTGATTTTGCTGGCACACTGCGGGCGCTGGGGGCGATGGGCTACCGGGCGGTCGAGTTCGC
>DASUBC010000309.1:0-12903 GCA_035763465.1 Thermomicrobiales bacterium | reverse complement strand
CCGTCGGCGTGGAGCAGGTGCAGGTTGAGGCGCAGGTTGGCTCGCGCGGCCTCCCGCGCGCCCGGCGCGTCCCAGCAATCGGCCAGGAGCAGCAGCGAGCGGTCGCAGACCGCATCGTAGACACCGGCGCTGCGCTCCAGGTACATCCCTTCGTCGTCAAGGTCAAAGCCCTCGGCGAGGTAAGCGGTGATCGTCGGGCCGACCGGCAGATCGGGGCAGAGCGCGCCGGCCTGCGCCAGCGCGGCGGCGATGACCCAGCGGTGATTCGGCGTGTGGAAGCCGCCCGTCAGCATCCCCGGCACGGCGCGGCGGACAAATTGCTCAATGCGCGCGAGCAGCGCGTCATATTCGGCGTCCTGGCCGGCGCGTGCGCGGCCCAGCGCGAGCGCGGCGCAGAGGAGTTGCACCGCAAAGCCGGTATCGGGTGAGGAGTCGTAGTTGCAATTCTGCAAATCAATCAGCCCACTCGGGCGCTGAGCGCGCAGCAGGTAATTGGCCGCGAGCGTGGCGTGCGGCACAAACTCGGGCCGGCCCGCCAGCGCGAGCAGCACACAGCCGGCGACCACCGGCGTGGTCCCACCATGGCTTGGATCGGCGATGCCCCAGTCGGGGCTGACGAGCGCGCCGTAGTCTGGGTGGTCGCGGTCGAGCAGCTGGCGGGGCAGCGCTGCCTCGATTTGCTCGGCGAGCAACTGCGTCACCGCCGCCTGGGTCAGTTGTGGCATCAATGCCTCCTGGGGTGGCCGCCAGCCTGGGCTGGCGGCCACCGCGCGCACGATCAGTCCTTGTAGTACTGGAAGGGGTTCGTGGGACCGGGATTGAGATACGGGCCGCCACTGCTGAACATCTTCGGCGGCACGTTGTGGAAGTTGTTCTTCACCACGCCGTAGCCGTTCGGTTGCAGCGTGATGCCGATGCAGTAGAACTGGTCGGCGGCGATGTCGAGAATCTGCTTCATCAGGTCGTACTGCTTGTCCGGGTCCACCGTGACGGTGATCTGGTCGTAGAGCGCCATCTGCTTCTTGACGATCTCTGGCGGCTCCTCCGCCTTCGTCTGCGGATTGCCGCCAGGGTTGTACCAGGCGGTCCACGCCTGGGCGAAGTTCGACTCGAAACTGAAGGGGAAGTAGTAGCGCATCTCGACGATGCCGTCGTTCAGGCCACCATCACCGCCCCAGACGACCGCGTCATGCTCGTTGGAATTCTTGCGCGCGTAGAGCAGTGAACGGTCTTCGCTCTTCAGTTGAATCTCGACGCCGACCGCCTTCCAGTAGCCCTGAATGAGTTTCAAGCCGTCAACGCGATCGGTCTGGTCGGTGGTCACCTCCACGACGAAGGAGATTGGCTTGCCATCGGGGCCAAGCCGGATGCCGTTGGGGTCTTTCTTGGGGAAGGCTTTATCGAGCGATGCGTTCGCCTTTGCCACGTCGTACTCGGTGTACTGCTTCGCCAGCCGCTCGTTGTACCAGGGCGTCTCCTTGCGCGGCGCGGCCTGCCAGGGTTCGCCCTGACTGACGTAGACCGTGTCAATAATGTCCTGGCGCTTGATGGCGTAGGAGAGGCCGATGCGGAAGTCCTTGTTCTGCATGATCTGCCGCATCGTCGGGTCTTTGTGTGTCAGGTTGAGGCAGATGATGAGATTGTTCATGCTGGACGGGATGTTCTCCCAGAAGTGGTACTGTCCCTTCTGCTGGTTGTCGGAGAGGACGGCCTTGTTTGCGAACGTCGCGATCGTCCGGTCCTGCATATCCAGTTCGCCGTTAGCGGCCTTCAACACCTGCACCTGCGGGTCCTGGACGATATCGAAGGTCACCTTGTCGAGATAGGGCAGCTGGTTGCCGTCGGTATCCACCTTGAAGAAGTAGGGATTACGCTCGAAGACCAGCTGGGTCCCCTCGGTAAACCCCTTCGTCAGCTGCCAGGGGTTGATAGATGGTAAGTCGGGGTTATACCAGCGGGCGTCATAGGGCGTGCCAGGGATGCTGGCGCCCTTTGTCTGGAAGAGTTTGACCCAGGAGTCAACGTTGTTCTCCTTAATCAACTGGTCGAGTTTGGCCTGGTCGGTGTACTTCTTGTGGAACTGCTTGAGGTAGTGCGCGGGATTGATCCCGATGGTGGTGCTGCCACCCGCCGTCAGGATCAGGAAGAGACCGTTCGGCTCCTTGAAGGAGACCTTGAAGGTGGTCTCGTCAACCTTCTCGATGGTGGCGGCGTCCTTCCCTTGCTTCATGCTGTTCGACACGCCGCTGGGATTCAGTTCCTTATCGAGCTGTACGTCGTTCCACCAGAACATGACATCGTCGGCGGTGGCCGGCTGGCCGTCCGACCATTTCAAGCCTTCGCGCAGTTTGAAGGTGAAGGTTTTACCGTCGGGGCTGACGACGCACGATTCGGCCATGTCGGGGATGACCTTGTTCCAATCGGCGTCCCAGCGCAACATGTTGGTGTAGGCGGTGGTGCGACTGAGCCAGACACTGTCGGCGGGGTTGAGGATCGCCGCGCGCCAGGTACCGCCATACTTGCCGACTTTCTCGACGGGCTTGACGACGAGCGGGTTCTTCGACACGCGATCCTTGGCGGCGGGCAGTTTGCCGCTCTTCACCTGGTCGGCTAGCATCGTCGGATCGTGGAATGCTGCGGGAAGGGGCAGGTTGCCTTCGATGCGGACACCGCTGCCGCTACCGCTGCTCGGCGTGCCGCTCGCCGCCGGCGTGCCGCCACCCGTGGCTGGCGTCGCGGCGCCACCACCGGCCGAGGTGGTAACGCCCGCGGCCTTGCTCGTGGTTGCGGCGCTCGTGCTGGCGCTGGCGCTCGTGGTTGCGGCGGCGCTCAGCGCGGCCGATGTTGATCCCGCGCTGGTGGTTGACGCGGCGGTTGTCGGCGAAGGAGCCGCATTGCCGCCGCACGCGGTCAGCACGACGCCGGTGATCGCCAGACCCGATAAAGCCAGTAATCGCCGCCTGGTGAGTGTCGGTTGTTCCTGTTCCTGCCGCATGTCCTCCTCCTCAGATGGCCGCATGAAGCCACTGCCCGCGCACAGCGCGCCGGGCAGTCATCCCATTGGATGCATGAGCAGCAGGCGTCCCAGGCACAGGTGGACAGAACGTGGGGACGCCAATTTCGGACAGGGAGTGCAGCGAGCACCGACCACGGACTGGCCGAAGTCCGCGTCGTGGCCGCTGCAACATCAACATACTCGCTGGTCAAGCGCCTCGCCTGGCACGAGCGCGCAGCGGACAGACAACCTCCTGGAACTGCACTGTGGCTGAACAATTCGGAGCAACCAATCAAGGCCATTCCTGTCAGCTAATCTGGAATATCTCGGGCGATATACAATATATCGTGATCCATCCGATGTGTCAACCGGGCACGGGCGGCGAGAGGGGATAGGGGATAGTCTCTCGCCGGCACAGTGCCTGTCTGCAAGCACCGCCTCATGGTGAGGCACTATCCCCTATCGTCTATCCCTTATCTCCTTATACAGCGCCGTGCGCCATGTATAATTGCCGGCGGCGATGGAGACGACGGGGCGACGAGGCGAATGAGCGCGGGCTTACACGGGATTCTGGTCATCAATAAGGAACCGGGGTGGACCTCGCACGATGTCGTGGCGAAGGTACGCCGGATCACGGGCGAGCGCAAGGCCGGGCACACCGGCACACTCGACCCCGCCGCGACCGGTGTGCTGCCGGTCTGCCTCGGCGCCGCCACAAAGGTCATCGAGCACCTACAAGGAGCGGGCAAGAGTTACTACGCCGAGGTCGTGCTGGGCGTAGAGACCGACACCGATGACCTGGAAGGGCGGATTCTTCGCGAAGCGCCCGTGCCGGCGCTCAGCGCGGCTGACCTCAACCGGGCGCTGGCACCGTTCCGCGGCGACATCATGCAACTGCCGCCGCGCTATGCCGCGATCAAAGTCGCCGGGCGCAAACTGTACGAGCTGGCGCGGGCCGGAGAGACAGTCGAGGTCGCGCCGCGCGCTGTGCGGATCAACCTGCTGGCGCTGCTCAGCTGGGACGCGCCGGTGGCGCGCTTGCTGATTGATTGCGGCAAAGGCACCTATATTCGCTCGCTGGCGCGCGATCTCGGCCAGGCGCTCGGCTGCGGCGCGTACCTGCACCGGTTGGTGCGGCTCCGCACGGGGCCATTCTTTCTCGACCAGGCGCTGACGATTGCCGATCTGGAAACGGCGTTCAGCGAGACGCCGTGGCCCGAACTGGCGCTGCATCCTGACGCTGCGCTGCTCGACTGGCCCGTGATTGTGCTGGACGAGGCGGGCACGCTGGCCTGGCGACAGGGGAAAGACCTGCGGGTAGGGCGCGGCGCGGCGGATGAGCCCTGCCGCGCCTATTCGACGGCGGGCGATTGGCTCGGCCTCGGCCGGTGGGACATTGAGCGGGGCGCCTGGCGTCCCGAGAAGGTCATTGCCTCGTGACTACGGAGACCGGGACAGCGCCGTCGCCGGCCGCGCGCATCGTCCACGACCTGGCCGCGCTGGCCGGCACGGGCGAGTACGCGGTGACGATCGGGCGGTTTGACGGTGTGCACCGGGGCCACCAGCACTTGCTCGGCCTGACCGCGCGTGACGCGCGCGAGCGCGGGCTGCGGAGCCTGGCGATCACCTTCGAGCCACACCCGGAGCAGGTCTTCCGGCCCGATCAGCCGATCACGCGCCTGACCACGCCGGCGCTGAAGGCCGCGCTGCTCGCGGCCAGCGGCGTGGACGCCGTCGCGATCCTGCCCTTCAGCCTGGAGTTCTCCCAGCAAACCGCCGAAGCGTTCGTCGCGCGCCTGGTCACCAGCGTGCGGCCACGCGCGCTGTGGATCGGGCAGGACTTCGCCCTGGGCTACAAGCGCGGCGGCACCCCCGCGCGCCTGGCCGAACTGGGCCAGGAGCATGGCTTCACCGTACACGCGGCGCCGCGCATCCACCTGCCCGGCGGTGAGCCGATTAGCTCATCGAATATCCGCCAGCACCTAGCCGCCGGCAACGTCGCGCTGGCGGCAGAGCTGCTCGGCCGGCCATACGCGCTGACGGGGACTGTTGTCCACGGGGCAAAGCGCGGCCGGCTGATTGGCTACCCCACCGCCAATCTGGCCCAGGCGCCCGAACTGCTGGTGCCGCCACTCGGTATTTATGCCACGCTCGTAGATGTGCCCGGCGTCGTGCGCGACCACGCGGCGATGGCGGCGATCGGCGTGCGCCCGGTCTTCGACAATGGTGAGCGCTCGATCGAAGCGCACCTCCTCAACTGGGACGGCGACCTCTACGACCGGCCGCTGGCGCTCTCGTTCATCGCGTGGCTGCGCCCCGAGGAGAAGTTTCCCAGCGTGGAAGCCCTTGTCGAGCAGATGGGGCGCGACGCGCAGAACACGAGCGCGGCGGTGGCGCGGTATCGCGGGTAAGTAACCGGGCGACTAAAGTCGCGGCTGAAGGCCCTGCGGGGCCACGAAGCCCGCCTGCGCGGGTTGGGTTTACCAGGGCGTGTCGGGCGAATGTTTACTCCAGAACTTCCTCCTTGAACGTGCCCGTGGCATGCACGGCGGTGTGATAGAGCGTCTCCTGGGCGTTGTTGACGTAGCGATGCGGCACGCTGGAGGGAATGAGCACCACGTCGCCCGGACCGGCCTCGAAGGTGGCATCGCCCACAGTGTAGGTGCCACGACCGCCATGCACGACGAACAGCTCCTCGTAGGTGTGCCGATGCAGGGCGACGCCCTGCCCGGGGGCGGTCTCACCCAGGACGAGTGTGAGGTGGTCCAGGCCGAAGCTGGATCCCTCGAAGAGGAACCGCCCCGGGACAACTCCCCTGGAACCTGTAATCAGGGGCAGGTCAGCGATGGAGACCAGGGTTTGCATGATGCGCCTCCGGCACTCTGGCGATGATGGCCTTCTACAGGATTGCCGCCACTCTATCACAGTAAGCGGCTAGCGTTCCACCAGATACGCCCTACAACGCCGGTGGTGAACCGTCAAGCGGGAAGGAATCCTAGTCCGGCGTAGGTCGGACTTTATGGCGCCGCAGCGCCTTCAGCCGCGACTTTAGTCGCCCGGCAACCCATACCTCCGCCAGGGGTTTTTGAGCATTTTGTGCAGAGGGTGCGGGGTCGCCCCTCGTCACTCGCGCCGCCCTTCCCACTTTCGCGCCACTTCCCCTACAATGTGAGCCGCGTGGCTGTGCGCGACCACCCAGCTGCGGGCTGGCGCGACAGGGCGGCGCGAATGAGGGAGGAGGCACGCACATGGCCTACACCGTGACGTTGATGCCCGGCGATGGAATTGGCCCAGAGGTTGTTGAAGCGACCCGGCGCGTGCTGGAAGCGACCGGCATCAAGTTCGAGTGGGATTACCAGGATCTCGGGTTGAGCGCGCAGGAGAAGCACGGCACGCCGCTGCCGGATGCGACCATCGCGTCGGTGCGGCGCACCAAACTCGGCCTCAAAGGGCCAACGACGACGCCGATCGGTACGGGCACGCGCTCAGTCAACGTGGGTCTGCGCCAGGCGCTCAACCTCTACGCCAACCTGCGCCCGGCGAAGACCTACCCCGGCGTGCGCGCGCCGTTCGACAACGTTGATCTCATCGTCGTGCGCGAAAATCTGGAAGACCTCTATGCCGGCGTCGAGTTCGATACCGGCACCGACGAAGCCGGGATGGTGATTGACGCAATCAACTCGCAGAGCGCGAAGAAGGTCGCGGCGGATGCGGCCATCAGTATCAAGATGATCACGCCGGAAGGCAGCCGGCGCATCGTCAAGTTCGCGTTCGACTACGCGCGGCAGAACAAGCGCCATCTGGTGACGGCCGTCCACAAGGCCAACATCATGAAGTACACCGACGGCCTCTTCCTGCACGTCGCGCAGGAAGTCGCCCAGGAATATCCCGACATCGAGTTCAACGACCGCATCGTGGACAACATGTGTATGCAGCTGGTACAGAAGCCGGACCTCTACGATGTGCTGGTGCTGCCGAACCTTTACGGCGATATCGTGTCGGACCTCTGCTCCGGCATGATCGGCGGCCTCGGCGTCGCGCCGGGCGCGAACATCGGCGAGGACGGCGCGGTCTTCGAGCCAATCCACGGCTCCGCGCCGAAGTACGCCGGCCAGAACGTCGCCAACCCGACCGCCGAAATCCTCACCGGCGCGCTGATGCTCCGGCACCTGGGCGAAATTGACGCCGCCGAGCGGGTCGAAGGCGCGGTCGCGCAGGTGATCAAGGAAGGCAAGAACGTTACGTACGACCTCAAGCCGAACCGCAACGACCCCACCGCCGTCGGCACGGACAAGATGGCAGATGCGGTGATCGCGGCGCTGGGCTGACGGCAGGTTGCAAGTTACGGGTTGCAGGTTACAGGTTTTTGCAGGCAAGCGCAGACGCTGGCCCGCAGACAACTTGCAACCTGTAACGTATCTATTTCGTGTTGGGCGGCCTGGCGGGCGGGGCACGGAATTGATGATGGTAGGTGGCCGGTAGGATGGGCACGGGATTGAAATTCCGTGCTGGACAGGCTGACGCCTGGACGAAATCCGCATCGCGGATTGTGTTCTACCAGCGTGGGACATAACTCCGGCTCATCCACCGCCAGTCCGCGTAGCGGACTTCGTACACGGCTCTGCCATGTCCAGGCCCGGATTTCAATCCGGGGCCACCGCCCGCAGGCCACCGCATCTGAACCTGCAACCTGCAACTTGCAACTTCGCCCCGCGTGGTATCCTTCCCCCATGGGAGATGGTGGGAAGGACAAACGCTGGTGCTGTTATTAATCGCCGCCGTGCTCGGCACGCTGGGCGGGCTGTGGCACGGGGGGGCGCTGGCGCACTTCGCGCGGCTACGGCTGCGCTGGCCGGTGCTCTTTCTTGTTGGGCTGGTGCTGCGCGCGGTCGCGTTCTCGCCGCCAGTGCCGCCCGGTACGCCGGCGATTACGCTGTATGTGCTAGCGCTGGCAGTGCTCTGCGGCGGGATACTGCTCAACCGGCGCATCGCCGGCATCGAACTGGTGCTGGTGGGGCTGGCGCTCAACGCGGCGGTGATTTTAGCCAATGGCGGCGCGATGCCGGTGACGGCCGACGCGCTCCGGCTGGTTGGGCGCTACGATTTCGCGCTGCAACTCCAGGCCGAAGGGCCAATCGGCCATGTGCGGCTGGCGACGCCAGAGACGCGGCTGCACGCGCTGGCCGATATTATTCCCCTGTCGCCGCTGCCCTTGCTCCAGATTGTCGCCAGCGTGGGCGACCTCGTTATCGCCGCCGGTCTGTTGATTATCTTCTATGTCGGCACGTTGCGCCCACCCGATCGCGCAGACGAGACCAGCGCGGCGGCCACCACACCCGATCAGCAGGAAACCGAGGATGTTGTCGTCACCCAGGCGCCGGCGTCCGCCCGGCGCTCCGGCGCCGCCCCGCACACGCCCCACTGCGACGCAACCGAGCATGACCTTGCGAACGAGCGGTAGAATAGCGCGCTGGTGTCGCGTGAGGGAGGGTTCGTGCTGCGCGTAGCGGTGTTCTCCGATGTGCATGGCAACCTGGCCGCGTTGCGCGCCGTGCTGGCCGCGCTTGACGGCCACCGCCCGGTTCACATGACGATTGTGGCCGGCGACCTGGTCGCGCCCGCCGGCGCCCGCCCGGCCGAAACCTTCGATCTGCTGGTCGAGCGCGGCTGCGTGTTACTGCTGGGCAATCACGATCAATTGCTGTGGGCGCCCTTCGCCGAAGAATTGAGCGGGCCGTTTGCCAAAACCGTGCGCGAACAAATCCCCTGGGCGGTCTCGCAACTCGGCGGCGAGCGCCTGGATCAGTTGCGCCGCCTGCCGCGCCAGTTGCGCCTCTCGCCCGCGCCGGGGCAAGACCTGCTCATCGTCCACGCCAGTGTCAGCGACCCGGTACACGGCAATGCCGGCACGCCGGAGAGCACCGAGGCGGAGTTGTGCCAGTGGTACGGCGGCGCGCACGCGCGCGCGATCGCCTTCGGGCACTACCACCAGCCGTTCACGCGCGAGTGGAACGGTGTCCAGCTGGCGAACGTCGCGTCCGTCTCGTTGCCGAAGGATGACGCGCCGCTCGCGGCCTATAGCATCTTCGAGTGGGACGGCGACTGGTCGGTGCGGCAGTATCGCGTGCCGTATGACGTCACCGAGGAAGCGGCGGCGGTCGCGGCGCGCGGCCTGCCGCAGGGCGACTGACGAGTGACGAGTGACGAGGGGACGGTTCTGCACCCTCTGCACAAAATGCTCAAAATGCTCAAAAACCCCTGGTGGGGGGTATGAGCGGGTGGCCTGGCAGGGTGGGCACGGGATTGATGATGGTAGGTGGCTGGTAGGAGGGGTTCCGGATTTCAATCCGGGGCCATATCCCGCCAGGGCGCCTGCCTATCCACAATACCGCGCCGCGTCGGGTACATTTGGGATTGGGATGCCAAGGGCAAAAGGGAGCGCAGAGTTCGTGTTCCACAACGAATACCCCTATCGGGGTCTGGGCAATTACCACACGCACAGCCGCTGGTGCGACGGCCAGGGCGAGATTGAGGACGTCGTGCGGGCGGCGCTGGATGCTGGACTACGCCAGGTCGGTATCTCCAGTCACGCGCCGGCGCCGTTCACGGCGACCTATGCCCTGCCGTTCGCCGACCTCGCGGCGTACCGCGCCGAGGTTTTGCGCGTGCGCGACGCCTATCGCGGGCGGATTGACGTGCTGCTCGGCCTCGAACTCGACGCGCTGCCCGCGCTCCGCGCGTTCAACCGCGACGAGGTGCTCTCACTCGGCTTCGATTACGGCATCGGCTCGATTCACTTCCTCCGCGCCGACGATGCGGGCCAGCCCTGGCCGCTGGACCTATCGAATGAGCGTTTCGCGGCGCTGCTGGCCGACCGCTTCGGCGGCGATATTCGCGCGCTGGTGACAGAGCACTACGATCTGATCGCCGGGCTGGCCGGCTATCCGGGCGTGAACATTGTGGGGCACCTGGATCGTGGCGTGAAACTCTGGAATGTGGACGACCGCTATTTCAGTGAGGATGCGCCGTGGTATCGCGCTGCTGTCGAGAGCGCCTTGCGGACCTTGGCGGCTGCCGGCACGATCGTCGAACTCAGCACGGGTGGCTGGCGGCGCGGCCTGCCCGACCCCTTCCCCAGCCCCTGGATCGTGCGCCGCTGCCGCCACCTCGGCATCCGGGTGACGATCAACAGCGACGCCCACCGCCCCACCGAGATTGTCGCCGACTATGACCGCGCGCTCGCGGTGCTGCGCGAAGCGGGCTACGGTGGAATCGCGACGTTCGACGTTGAACGACGTGAGTGGAAGATGACGCAACTGCCCAAATAGCTACGCAGACTCAGAACGTGTTTGGCGATGTGAACGCAGTGGGCGGTTCGTACGCTCGCGTGCATGCGTACCGGCTTTATCTGCTGTCCGAGACGCCGCCTGGCTCCGGCATCGGGTGGTGCACATCTCCCGGCGCGGACTGGGCTTGTGTTGTCGCGTCCCACCCCAGCCATCCCGGGAAGGCGCGCGCGAGTGCAGGCGGCCCGTCCAATGTCACCAGGCCACGCCGCATCGCTCCCGCGAACCGCTCCCGCCCGCCCCACACGCGATAGAGCGCCGCGAGATCCCCTGTCAGCAGCAGGTCTACCCCGAATCCCGGTTCCTCCAGGCAGACCGACACATCCTCCCGCTCCAGCACCAGCCACATCGTCAGCGTGCACGCCCCCGTGAAGTCGAATTGCACGACCACCCGCTCCGCGGGCAGCCGCTCGCGACGCACCGCACCGCGCAGCCACCACAGCAACAGGGCCGGGTCCAGATGCACCGGCTGTGGGTCGCTGAATGCCCATTTCGTGCCCCAGACTACGAGCGCCATGACCACCGGCTGCAGTTCCCGCCCCGCGGTGGTCAGGTGGTACTCGGGCAGCCGTCCGCCCGCCGCGACCCGCCGCTCGACGAGCCCGTTGCCTTCCATCTCGCGGAGGCGCCGTGCGAGTAGGGCGCGCGAGAGGCCAGGCAGGCCGCGGGCGAGTTCATTGAAGCGACCGATGCCGCGCATCAGGTCGCGCACGATCTGCAACGTCCAGCGGTCGCCGAGGACCTCCATCGCCATCGTCATCGGGCAGTACTGGCCGTACGACTTCATCGCCGCCCCCTCTCCGGCTGCTTGCTGTCAGTTCACTTATTGTACTGGATTCGCGCCGCGCGCGACCGTAGACTCGTCCCACGGTCGGCGATGCGCGCACCGGCAGTCGGCCCCCGAGATTGGGGATAATCGGCGCAAACGGAGACAAGGAGGGTGGCGTGGCGTACTTCGAGCATTGTGGCAGTCGCATCTATTACGAGCGGCACGGCGACGGCGATCCGGTCCTCCTCCTCCCCGGATTCGCGCAGGATGGCGCGGAACTCTCGTCCCTGCGAGAGAGTCTGGTGGCAGGGCACTACGAGGTAATCGCCGCCGACCTGCCCGGCTCTGGCCGCTCGGGGCCGCAGCCGCGCGTCTACACCGCCACCTACTACGAGGACGATGCGCGTTCTCTTGCGGCGCTCCTCCAGCACCTGGCGCTCGAACCAGCGCATCTGGTGGGATTCAGCGATGGCGGCGAAGTTGCGTTGATGCTGGCCGCTGCGGCGCCTGGCGTCGCGCGCTCGGTGGCGACGTGGGGCGCGGCGGGCAGGCTCAGCGATCCCGACGGGCGCCTGCGCGCGGCGATGTACGATGTCGTCGATCGTCCCATCCCCCCATTGCAGGGGTACCGCGACTTCCTCGTCGCCACCTACGGCGAGGCCAATGCGCGCGCGATGACGCGCAGCCACGTCGATGCGGTCGGCGCGATCATCGCGCGCGGCGGCGACGTCGGCCTGGCGAAGGCGAGCGACATCGCCTGCCCCGTGCTACTCATCGCGGGGGAGCAGGATATGTTCGCTTCACCCGCGCTCGTCTCCGAATCGGCCGCGCGCATCCGCGATGCGCGGATGGCGGTGGCGACGGGCGCCGGGCACGATGTCCACAAGGCCCGCCCCGACTGGCTGACGCAGACGCTGCTGGCTTGGTTGGCGGACCACTAGGAGAAACGCCGAGTCTGGGACAAACGCTGGACGCAGACCATGCTCCCACGGTCGTGGCGGGGCGGGCAGTATGGCAATCGGATGCTCGTGGCGGCTTGCATCATCGGCTATCCACGCCGGGCGAGCCGCCGGCGGAGCAGGCGGACGAACGCGACCACAATCAGCGTCGCGCTCGTCGGCCGTCGCCGTTCGTAGTCGGTGTGCAGCCGACGATTCCGCACCAACCAAGCGAAACTCCGCTCCACCGCTCATCGCCGCGGCTGGACGGTGAACCCCATCGTATCTGGGGCGCGCCCGGCGATCGCCAATTCCCAGCCGGCATAACGCTTGCACCATCTGGCCAACTTCCTGCTCGTATATGCGCCATCCGCCCAGATCGTGCGGAGCCGCGGGACAAGCGGCGCCAGACCGGACAGCAGGCGCAACGCGCCAGCCTTGTCATGCGTATCCGCAGGGGTGACCTCGATTGAGCGTGGCAAACCGAGCGTGTCCACCAGCAGATGGCGCTTGCGTCCCTTGATCCGCTTGTAGCCGTCGTAGCCGCTCCTGCGTGCCGACGCCTCCACGGTCTTCACGCTCTGGGCGTCCATGATCGCCGCCGCGGGCTGCGGGCAGCGACCGATCCGCTCGCGCTCAGCCCGGCGCAGGGCGCCGAGGATAATCTGCCAGATGCCGCAGAGGCGGCAGCGACGGAAATGGTAGTAGACCGTCTGCCACGGCGGGATGTCGGCCGGCAGATACCGCCAAGGACAGCCAGCCCGCAGGACGTAGAAAATCGCATCGAATGAGACATGCGTAAAGCCGGCGGCGGCAATGAGCGGTAACTGTTGCTCTAAAGAAAGCTGTCAGTTG
>DASUBC010000308.1:0-6156 GCA_035763465.1 Thermomicrobiales bacterium | reverse complement strand
GGGGCCAGGGCTTCGATTACTGTTGTGCCATCGTCTTCCGGGTTGGCGCCCTGGACATGGGCACGCTTGCCGTTGAGGTCGCTGATAATGTCGCCAGTGTAGCCGCCTGGAACCGTGATACGGAGCGCCATCACCGGTTCGAGCAGGGTCGGATGCGCCGCCTGCATCGCCTGCTTGAATGCCTGCGACGAGGCAATCTTGAAGGCCATTTCACTGGAATCCACCGAGTGATACGAGCCATCGGTCAGCGTCACTTTGACGTTGACGACGGGGTAGCCCGCGATCGGGCCATGCTCTAGCGACTCGCGCACCCCTTTTTCGACCCCAGGGATATACTGGCGCGGCACCGTGCCGCCAACGATCTTTTCGGCAAACTCGAAGTCCTGGTCGGGCAGCGGCTCCATATCAATCACGACCTCGCCGAACTGTCCCGCGCCGCCAGTCTGCTTTTTATGCCGGTATTTCACCCCTTTCGCCGCGCCGGCGATCGTCTCGCGGTAGGGCACGCGCGGTAACTTCACCTCGACGTTGACGCCAGACTTGCGCGCCAGCCGCTCAGTCGCGACCTGCACATGCGATTCCCCCAGGCCGGAGATCAGGGTCTCGCCGGTGGTCGGGTCTTTATCAATGTGCAGGGTCGGGTCTTCGTCCACCAGATGCGCCAGCCCCGCACCCATCTTATCGAGGTCCGACTTCGCCCTCGGCATGACCGACGCGGAGAAGAGTGGCTTCGGGAAGTGGATGCCGTCGAGAACGAGCGGCTGGGCGGGGTCGCACAGCGTATCGCCCGTGCGCGTCGCGGCGAGTTTGACCACCACGCCAATGTCGCCCGCGACCACCGCATCCGTCGGCGCCTGCTCCTTGCCGCGCAGGAACTGGAGCTGGCCGAGGCGCTCGTCCTGCTCTTTGCTGGCGTTGAGCAGGTGCGAGTCGGAACGCACCGTGCCGGAATAGACGCGGAAGTAGCTCATCATGCCGAAGCGATCTACAGTCGTCTTGAAGACGAGCGCGACAGCCGGCCCGGCAGGATCACAGGAGAGTTGGACGGTCTCGCCGCCCTTCGGATTGGCCGCCGTTACCGGGTCTTTCTCAGTCGGCGCCGGCAGGTACTCAACAATCGCGTCGAGGAGCGGCTGAATGCCCTTGTTGCCGGTCGCGGCGCCGCAGAGCGCCGGTACCAGCGCGCCCGCGCAAATCGCCTCCTTGAGCGCGGCGTCGAGTTCTTCCTGGCTGATCGGTTCATCATTCAGAAACTTCTCGATCAGCGTATCGTCGTTTTCCGCGATGCGCTCGACCAGCTGGCTGCGGTAGTTTTCGACATCGTCAACGAGCTCGGCGGGTATCTCACCGTGTTCGCCTTTGCCGTCGCGTCCCTCGAAGAACCACGCCTGGCGATGTAGCACATCCACGACGCCGTGGTACGACGATTCCGCGCCGATCGGCACTTCCAGCGGCACGATACTGTTGCCCAGCCGCGCCTGCGCGCTCTCGATCGCCCGCCCGAAGTCGGCGTTCTCACGGTCCATTTTGTTGATATAGACCAGGCGGGCCAGCTGGTGTTCGCCCGCGCCTTTCCAGACCTGCTCCGTCCCAACCTCGACGCCGGCCGCCGCGTCAATCAGAATGACCGCCGCGTCAACCGCGCGCAACGCCGCGCGGATGTCGCCCGCGAAATCCGCGAAGCCCGGCGCGTCAATGAGATTGATCTTGTGGTCGCGCCATTCGATGGGCAACACCGCCAGGCTAACCGAGATGTGCCGCTTGATCTCGTCCGGATCGAAATCAGACGCCGTGTTGCCCTCCTCGACTCGTCCCAGGCGGGTAATCGCCCCGCTGTCGAACAGCAACGCTTCGGCCAGCGACGTTTTTCCGGCGCCACCATGCGAAAAGAAGCCCACATTGCGAATGTGATCGGGGGCGTACTGCTTCAACTGCATACGGACCTCCACACGTCTCTTGTCGTGCGCGACCGCACCGGGCGCCGTGTGTGCGTGGTATGACGAACCAGCGGCCCGTCTGCCCGCGCGCCGGTACGCTCGCATCGTTGCGACAGTCCGACCCGGCTCCGAGGTAGCGCGCTGCTGCCGTCACGTTCCTGGCGGGATTACGTCACGGCGTCACGTCGCGCTGGTGCCGGCACCGTTCTTCTGGCGATTATACACAAACAGGCGGGCGGTCGGGCGGTCGAGCAGTGCGCTCGATCAGCGCCGCATCAGTAGACAGGCGCAGTGCTGAGGAGAACCTACTGCCCGACTACCTGTCTGCCCGACTGCCCGCCTCGGTAGTAATCGCACAGCGTATTCAGCGGGCAGATGGCGCACTCCGGGTTGAGCGCATGGCAGATGGCGCGGCCATGCGCGATCATGTTGAGATGAAATTCATAGACCTGTTCGGGTCGCAGCTGCGCCTGCAACACCGTATGCGCGGCCTCGGCGCTCACGCGCGGGCCGATCAACCCCAGGCGCCCCGCCACGCGATGCACATGCGTATCCACCGGCAATGCCGGACGGCCCAGGTCGAAGAGCAGCACACAGGCGGCCGTCTTCGGCCCCACACCAGGCAGGCTGGTGAGCCAGGCGCGCGCCTCATCCAGCGGTAACGCCGCGAGAAAACCGAGGTCGAAGTTGCCCCGCTCGGCCAGAATCGCGGCCAGCGCGTCCTTAATCCGCCGTGCTTTCAGGTTCGCCAGCCCACCGCCACGAATGACGTCCGCCAGGACCGCGTACGGCGCGGCCAGGACCGCGTGCCAGCCGGGAAAGGCCGCGCGTAGCGCCTGATGCGCGCGGTGGCTATTCACGTCGCTGGTGGACTGCGACAGGATCGTCTCG
Source organism: Thermomicrobiales bacterium (assembly GCA_035763465.1). Classification (GTDB taxonomy): domain Bacteria; phylum Chloroflexota; class Chloroflexia; order Thermomicrobiales; family CADCWN01; genus DASUBC01. The sequence continues at coordinate 3,328 of DASUBC010000308.1, read as the reverse complement.
ATCAGGCCATCAAGCGGATCGCCGCCCGGCTGATTCTGCTTGACGCCATAAATGGCTTCCAGTACCGCGTAGACCTGTGCGATCTTCATCCTGGCCTCAACCTCGGCGCCAGGCGCGTGTAAGCGCGCGGTGGTTGGCGCGCTCGTGCGCTCGCGGCGCGACGCTCGTGTGGGCGAAGAAGCCTTCCGCTCTACTTTCATGACCTTCACCGCTTCCAATATCGAGTCCTGTCACAATCCGCGAACATTGTATCGTATGCCGCCACAACTAGTTGCGATGGCGCGTGATTTGCAAACCCAGTAGAGCCGGAGCGATGAGACGTCCTCATTCGCGATACGCCGGCGCCAGATAATCGCGGCGGCGCCAACGGAGGAAAGCTATTGCGGCAAGCCGAATTCAGCCAGTTATACCAGGAAGCAAGTCAGTTGTGCGAGCAATTGACCTGGCTGCAAGGGCAACCGAAACAGGTGAAACGGTTGGCCTGGGAGGGGCGCCTCTCTGTCCAGCAAGCGAGCACATTGCTTGCCGAGTGCGTGCAACTGGCAGCCAGCATCGAGGCGCAACTGAGCAAAATCGTGGAGTACCTCGATACGACAGTCAGCACCCGGGCGAATGAACCTGACCAGACTCCGCTCAGGCTGGTTCTCAGGCACAACAGAGTGCCAGCCTACCGGCGGTCGCGCCTGGGTTGAGCGCCGGCAGTGAGGAGGGCGGAGAGAGTTGCTCGTTATCGGCGCCGTGCTGTGGAACTCTCTACTCCCTACTGCGCCATGCCGAAATATTGACGGGCTGATCTCCGTATCCTATAGTGCGGGCACGGCGGCGTGCCCACCATCTGTGTTAGCGCCCGTATGGCCGAGGCGGTAGAATACAGCGAAAAGCACACGCCGGGCGGAGGCAGCCCCCAGCAGCAAGGAAACGGCCATGGAACGAGTTGTGGTGATGATCCTGGCCGGCGGGCAAGGCGAACGCCTCAGCATCCTGTCCCGGCAGCGCGCTAAGCCAGCGGTGCCCTTTGGTGGCAAGTACCGGATCATTGACTTCTCGCTCTCGAATTGCGTCAATTCGGGCTATTACAATGTTGGCGTGCTCACGCAATACCGGCCCCATTCCCTCAACGACCATATCGGCATTGGCCGCCCCTGGGACCTCGACCGTCAGACCGGCGGCGTGCGCCTGTTGCAACCGTATCTCGGCCATGTGCGTTCTGACTGGTATCGGGGCACAGCCGACGCGATTTACCACAATCTGTTCTTCATCGAACCGCGTCAGTTTCGGGACGTCTTGATTCTCTCCGGCGACCATATCTACGCGATGGACTACCGGCCGATGATTCAGTTCCATCGCGAAGCCGAGGCTGATGTGACGGTCGCCGTACAGGAGGTGCCCTGGTCCGACGCCTCACGCTTCGGAGTGATGGCGACCGCGCCCGACCGCCGGGTGATCGAGTTTCAGGAAAAGCCGGCCGAGCCGCGCTCGAACCTCGCCTCGATGGGTATCTACGTCTTCCGCAAGGAGGCGCTGATCAAGGCGCTACGCGGCGAAAACACCGACCGCTCGATGGTTGACTTCGGCAAGGACGTCATCCCCTACATGATCGCGCGGGGCGGCGTCTTCGCCTATCCCTTCGAGGGCTACTGGCAGGACGTCGGCACGATCCAGTCCTACTGGGAGGCCAATATGGACCTCCTGCTCGACCCGCCACCGCTTAATCTCTACGATCCCGACTGGCGAATGCACACGCGCAGCGAAGAGCGCCCGCCAGCCAAGCTGCTCGACGGCGCGGTCGTTACCCAGAGTCTGATTTCGCACGGCTGCCTGATTCGCGGCACGGTCGAGCACTCGGTCCTCTCACCCGGTGTCGTCGTGCGCGCGGGCGCGGTCATCCGCGATTCGGTCATCATGACCGACACGGTGATCGGTGAGGGCGCGGTGCTCGATCGCTGCATCGTGGACAAGGAGGTCGTGATCGGACCAGGTGCGCAACTGGGTGTCGGCGATGACTCTATCCCGAATATGCTGGAGCCGACCCGGCTCAACAGCGGTATTACCCTGCTCGGCCGCAAGGCCCACGTACCAGCCGGCGTCACAGTCGGTCGCAACGTCCTGATCGCGCCCGATGTGCAGGAACGGCATTTTACGTCGCGCGATGTATCCAGCGGCGACGCCGTGGATATTCACCTGCACGCCCTGTCGTACTGAGTCGGGCAGACGGGCAGTCGGGCAGACGGGCAGTGGGTTCTTGTCGGCATGGTGCTTGTATCTTGGCGCAGTGCCGGACTAGCGCGCTGCCCGACCGCCCGACTGCCCATCTGCCCGACTTCACCAGGAGGTTCCTCTTGTACGTCGTCATTCCCGCCGGCGGCAGTGGCACGCGGTTGTGGCCATTGAGCCGCGCTGCCTATCCGAAGTTTCTGCATCCACTCACCGGCGACAGCCGGTCGCTGATTCAGACGACCGTAGACCGGCTGGCGGCGCTGGCGCCGCCCGAGCGCACCTTCATCGTGACCGGCGGCGCGCATGTCGCGCCGATCGCCCGGCAGTTGCCCGACCTCCCGGCGGAGAATATTCTGGTCGAACCGTCGCCGCGCGATTCGGCGGCGGCGATCGGTCTGGCAGCGGCGATCATCGCGCACCGTGACCCGCAGGCAATTATGGGGTCCTTCCACGCCGATCACCTGGTGCGCGATGAAGAAGCCTTCCGCGACGCTGTGCGGATCGCGTCGCGCGTCGCGGAGCAAGACTACCTGCTGACCGTTGGCGTCACCCCAACCGGCCCCGAAACAGGCTATGGCTACATCCGCCAGGGCGCGGCGCTGGACAAGACCGGCGCGTATCGCGTCGAGGAGTTCAAAGAGAAGCCTTCGCGCGCGGTGGCCGAGGAATACCTGGCGAGCGGGCGCTACCTGTGGAACGCCGGCATGTTCGTCTGGCGCTGCGCGGCGCTGCTCGCCGAACTGGAACGTCAGCAGCCCGCGCTGCACGCCGGCCTGAGCCGCATTGCCGCAGCCTGGGATACGGAAGACCGTGACGAGGTACTCGGCATCGTCTGGCCCACCTTGCCCAAAGTGCCGATTGACACGGCCGTCATGGAAGGCGCGGCGGCGGCTGGGCTGGTCGGCACGGTACCAGGCCGCTTCGGCTGGAACGATGTCGGCGACTGGGATACACTCGCCGCCGTGCTGGCGGACTCCGCCAGCGGCAATGTCGTCCTCGGCGAGGACAACTCACAGCATGTCGCGATCGATACCCACGGCTCGATTGTCGTGCCAGCCAGCGGGCGCATCGTCGCCACGCTTGGCGTCCACGACATCGTCGTGGTGGACAC
>DASUBC010000307.1:0-2454 GCA_035763465.1 Thermomicrobiales bacterium | reverse complement strand
AGTGGCTGTCGTCCGGTGATGATCGCTGTGATGCTGTCGAAGCCGAACTGCCGCAATTCGGCCGATTTGGAGACATACGTCGGCGAGTACAGCGGCCAGGTCAGATCGTCCTGCCCGATCTTGATGATCCCGTAGGCGATTTGCTGCGCCTGCGCCGCGACTTCTGGCGTCTGCGGATAGTAGAGGTAGGGCAGCCCGGCCATCACATAGACCAGGTCGCCCCGCTCACTATTCCCCTGGTCGGTGCGGACTGGTATCCCTTTCGCATCCTCCTTGTAGTCCACGCCCTCGACCCCATAATTCAGGAAGTGCCATTCCTCGCTCCCGAAGGGCGCGGCGAGGTAGTCCAGGATACGCAGGAGCTCCTGCACGCGGTTCTGATCCTTGCCGATCGAGGCCGGAATACCGACAAAGCCGAACGAACCCTGCGTGTTGTAGGTCACCGCCTTGCCGCCGCCCGGTTCGGAGGGCATCAGGCCGGCGAGTTCCACCTTGGGGTTGGCCTGGCGCATCTTGTAGTAGACGGTGCCGGCGATATCGGGGCTGTAGAAGTTGCCGATGCCCTCACTATGCAGCCCGGTCTTGCCGCTGATGAAGGCGGTCTGCGCCTGGGCGAAGGTCATGCCGCCCGCGTCCGGGTGGTACGCGCCGTCGGCAAAGAGCTGGCGCAGGAAGTCAACCGACTGGCGGAACTCGTCCGTCTCAATCTGGTTGGTCAGCGTGCCATCGGGGTTTTTGCGCCAGTTGAACGGGGTGCCGAACATGTTGAAGACCAGCGTATTGTCCCAACCGGTCTCGCTGGTGCCGTACCGGCCCATGCCCCAGGTATCCGCCTGCCCATCACCGTCCGGATCCTTTTTCGCGAAACTCACGAGCAGATCATGAACCTCGGTGGGACTCTTCGGCTCGGAGATACCCAGCTTCTTCGTCCAGTCCGCGCGGTAGTAGGCGATATTGCCGTTACGGTTGTTCGGCTTCGGCACGCCATAGATTTTGCCCTTGAACTTGACGTTGTTCCACATGTAATCGGGGAACGTCGCCAGATTCTTGTATTGCTTGAGCGCGTCCCCGGTTACAAAGGGCGTCAGGTCCAGGAACGCGCCCTGATCCATCGCCTTGTACTGCGGCGTGGCATTCTGACCGGGATTGAGATAGAAGAGGTCGGGCAGCTGCCCGCCGGCGAGCAGGGCGGCTGACTTCTCGCCATAGTTCGGCTGCGGCGTGATGATTGGATCCCAGGTGACGCCCAGGCGTTTCTCCAGCTCCTGCCAGTACTTGTTCTGGTCGCGCGGCACCGGCGGCGACTGGTAAGCGATCGTGAAGACACTGACCTTGCCGCCCTTACCCGGCACGCCGTCGTACGACTTGAAGGACGCAGGCGCCTTCAGATAAGCGTCGGGCACGCCGACCGCCGGCGAGGGGATCTTGCCGTCAACGGCTGCCGGACTACCAGCGGCGCCCGGTGATGCCGACCCTGCCGCGCTGGACGTGCTGCTGATACGGGCGCTGGTGCCGGCCGCGCTGCTGCTGGCCGCACCGGCGGCCGACGTGCTCGCCACGCTGCTCGCCGCCGCTGTGCTGGCGGCGCTGGTCTTGCTACTGGTAGCGGCAGCGGCCGACGTGCTGGCTGCGGTCGAGCTGGCGCTCGTCGTCGCGGTCGGCGACGTGCTGCTGCCGCAGGCCGCAAGCAGTGCGACACCGGCCAGCCCGAACGCGCCGCGCAGGATGGTGCGGCGCGGAATTCGCGCGCCTGGCGCTGGCGCGGTCGGTTCGCTCATCCGAAACACGCGATTGTCCATGCTGCTTCCTCCCTTTGGCTCCGGCCCGCCCACGCGGGCCACCCACTACCCCGGACGCCTGTCCCCTCAGGCGCCGTTCCCCCATCGCCAGATTGCCCGCGCACACGCGGCGAACGACCACGCGCTACCCCTTGATCGCGCCGGTCAGCACACCCTTCGTGAAGTACTTCTGCAAGAAGGGATACACAAGGACAATCGGCACGGTCGCCAGCACGACCACGGCCATCTGGATCGTCTGCGCCGGTGGCGGTGGCTGGTTCGGGTCGAGCGTGACCGCGCTCGCCAGCGCGCTTCCTTGCAAGACGTACTGGCGCAGCACCAGCTGGATCGGCCACTTGCTCGCATCGTTGATGTAGAGGATCGCGTTGAAGAAGGCGTTCCAGATATCCACGCCGTAGAAGAGCGAGATGACCGCCAGAACCGGCTTCGACAGCGGCAGCACGATCCGCCAGAGCACCTGCCAGTCGTTCGCGCCGTCGAGCCGCGCGCTCTCCAGCAGTTCCAGCGGAATGTTCATGAAGAAGTTGCGGAGAATGATCAGGTTCCAGGCATAGATCAGGCCGGGCAGGATCAGCGCGCGATAAGTGTCAATCATCCCCAGGTCTTTGACCAGCAGGTAGCTGGGGATCATGCCGGGCGAGAAGAGCAACGTCCC
>DASUBC010000306.1:0-9381 GCA_035763465.1 Thermomicrobiales bacterium | reverse complement strand
CCCGGCCTTCGAGCAGGAGTAGGCGGTCGCGCCGGTGTTGCTGAAATTGCGCGTGCCGTTGACCGAGGAGACGATCGTCACCGCGCCGCCTTGCTGCTTGAGGTATGGCACGGCGTACTTCACCGTCAGGAAGGTGCCGGTGAGGTTGATGCGGATGGTGCTCTCCCATTCGTCCGGTTCGAGTTCTTCCAGCGGCGCCCAGACGCCGTTGACGCCAGCGTTCGCGACGACGATATCGAGTCGGCCCCAGCGGTCCACCGCCTGCTCGATCGCGCCCCTAATCTGCGTGACATCGGCAATATCTGCGCGAATCGCTAGCCCTTCGCCGCCAGCGTCCTCAATTTCCGCGACCGCGCTCTCCAGTTCACTCAGCGTGCGGCCCAGCGCGGCGACCCGCGCCCCTTCGCGCGCCAGCAGCAGCGCCGCCGCCCGCCCGATCCCCGACCCCGCGCCCGTCACCAGCGCGACCCTTCCCGCGAGCTGTGCCATGCTCATTCCTCGCCTGAACCATTACCAACGAATCGTCACATCGCCGCCTTGCATCGCCGGCGTGCCGACCAGCAGCGTGCCGGCGTTGAAGCGTGCGGCGAGCGGCAAGCCGTCCAGGTCGGCGCGCGGCGCGGCGGCCACGTCGAGCAGCAGTTCGAGGTGATAGCGCCGCCGCTGCTGGCTGTCAATCGCGATGAGCGCCTCCCGCTCGTCCGCCGCGATTCGCACGCGCGTCAGCGAACCGTCGCTTTCGGGGATGATGATCCGGGCGTCGCCGGCTGGCGCGTAACGAATGGTCAGTGGGTCAAGCGGCGCTTCGTCCACGTAGCGCATCACCGGCCCGAGCGGCAGCAGCCGCCCCCGGCGCAGAAAGAGCGGCAGGCGGTCGAGCGGCGCTGCGTAGTCTATGAACTGCCCGCCGGCCAGTACCGCGCCCGACCAGAAGTCCACCCACTCCGCGCCGGCCGGCAGGTAGAGCGGGCGTGTCACCGGGTCGAGGCTGTCGCTGAAGACCGGTGCGACGAGCAGCGCGCCGCCCAGAAGGTACTGGTCGTCAATGTCGCCGGCCACGCGGTCCTGTGGGAACTCCAGCACCAGCGGGCGCAGCATTGGCTGCCCCTGCGTGTGCGCCTCGCGCGCGGTGGCGAAGAGGTAGGGCAGCAGGCGGTAGCGCAGGCGGGCGTAGTCGCGAAAGATGCGTATCGCGTCGTCGCCGAAGTGCCAGGGTTCGCGCGGCGTGGTGCCGTGAATACGCGCCAGCGGCGAGAGCAGCCCGCATTGCGCCCAGCGGATGTAGAGACCCGGCGCCGGTGGCGGACCGTAGAATCCGCCGATGTCGTGCGACCAGGCGCCGGGCGCCGAGAGCGCCCAGTTCAGCCCGCCACGCAGGCAGCCCGCGAAGCCGGTCACGGTCGCCGCCGGGTCGCCGCCCCACTGGGCCGGGTAGCGTTGCGACCCCGCCCAGCCCGACCGCCCCCAGATCAGGCCCATGCCGCCGTGCGCGGCGGCGGTCGCCTCGTAGACTGCGCGATTGTAGAGCAGCGGCAAGAGGTTGCGAAGCTGTCGGCCTGTCAGTCCGATGAACGACTGCGCGTCGGGCGGCACGCCCTCGCCAAAGTCGGTCTTGAAGGCCGCGATGCCCATGTCGAGTAGTGGCTGGTGCTGGTCGCGCCACCAGGTCGCCGCGTCGGGGTTGGTGAAGTCCACGATGCCGCGCGGCCGGTCGGGAACGAACGTGCCTTCGACGCGCGCCGACTCGTCGTCCGGTCCGCGCAGCAGGAAGCCGCGCGCCCGCACTTCGGCGTAGAGCGGTGTTTCTTCCGCCAGGTACGGCACTTCCCAGAGACAGACCTTGACGCCATCTGCCGCAAAGTCGCGGACCATGCTGGTGGGGTCGGGAAACGCCTCCTCGTTCCAGACGAAGTCGCAGTTGAGCGCGGGCGTCTTGAGCCAGGCCGGGTCGAGGTTGACCACGTCCACGGGGATGTCTTCGATCCGCAGCCGGTTGACGGCTTCCTCCGCCTCCGCGCGTGTCTGGTAGCGGCAGCGCGATGTCCACAGCCCGAAGGCCCAGCGCGGCAGCGCGGGCATCCGCCCGGTCAGCGCCGTGTAGTCTTTGAGGACAGCCTGCAAGTCGGGACCGAGGAAGATGAAAGCGTCGAGCCAGCCTTCTTCAACCGTCAGCGTTGTTGCTGCTGCGGCCGTCGCGCCCAAGTCGGCGGCGACCGGCGCGGCGGTGTTGAGAAAGACCGCGTAGCCGAGGTCGGAGCAGACGAGTGGGCAGCCCTTGTACGATGCACTGGTCGCGGTGCCCCAGGCATCGGTGTTCCAGATGTTGACCCGCTGCCCGCGCTGGTCAAAGCGCGTGAAGCGCTCGCCCAGCCCGTACAGCCGCTCGCGGTGCGCCAGCGCCCAGCCGAGCGCCGCGCTGGCGTCATCGTCGCCAACCGTCAGCGGCAGCGCGTTCGCCTGCCCGAAGACATTCTGGTCGGCGCCAGCCAGCGTGAAGGGCGACCCATCGGGCCGCGCAATCTCCAGCGCGAACGGCTCGCGGTCGAGTGTAATCGTGAGGTCGCCGCCTTGAACCGTCCAGCCACCGTCACGTTCCGCCACGTCAAGCAGCCGTCCAGCTGGCTCAGGATCGAGCAAGATCCTTGGATCGGGTGTCGCGCGCTCACCCAGCCGCAGCCGCACCACGCGCGGCGCGACAACCATAAGCGAGAACGCAAGCTGCCGGTTCCCCGGCGGCACGTCAGCATCAAGCCGAGGCAAATTGGGCGTTGCCGACTGTGCCTGCGCCGCGTGGCCTTCCGCCAGCATTGGCCGGTCGTAGTACATGACCCGCGCGAAGCCGGTCGCCTCCACCGTGGCGACGAATTGGCTGGTTTGCCGTTCCAGTCCCGCGCTCGCAACGTGCCGGACCACATAACCGCTCATTGGATTGTGGATTGGGGACGGTCGAACCGCCAAGGCACCAAGAAGTCGCCAAGCAGGCCATGAGGATGCTTTCTGCTTTCATTCTTGGCGTGCTTGGCGTTCCCTTGGCGCCTTGGCGGTTCCATCAACCCTATCCCTTGATCGCGCCGGAGGTCAGCCCCGCGACGATGCGCCGCTGGAAGATGAGGACGAGCAGGACGAGTGGCAGGGTGATGATCACCGCGCCGGCCGCGATTTCGCCCCAGGGCGTTGCGGAGGCCACGTCCGCGCCCTCGAACTGCGCGATGGCGACGGTGACAGTGTAGGCGTTCTGCGTGTTCATGAAGGTGCGCGCGAAGAGGTATTCGTTCCACGAGGCGATGAAGAGCAGAATCGCCGTCGTGAAGACCCCAGGCGCGGCCAGCGGCATCACGATCCGCAGAAAGGTCTGAGCGCGCGTGCAGCCGTCAACGCGCGCCGCCTCCTCCAGTTCGAGCGGTAGGTCGCGGAAGAAGGCGTTCAACGTCCAGATGCAGATCGGCAGTGTGAAGGTGACCGAAGGCAGGATCAGCGCCAGCTTGTTGTTGATCAGGTGCCAGTCGCTGAACTGCAAGTAGAGCGGGCTGATAATCGAGATGCCGGGGAACATCGCCACGGCGAGAACGATGCCGAGGACGAGGTTTTTGCCGGGGAAGCGGATACGCGCCAGCGAGTAGGCGCAGATCGAGCCGACCAGCAGCGACAGGATCGTCGCGCTGGAGGAGATGATCACGCTGTTGTAGATCGCGCGGGTGAAGCGCGGTGTGGTCAGGTCTTTCTTCCAGTTCGTCCAGACCGGCGGGTGCGGCAGGTAGGTCGTCGGCGATTGGAAGACGGCGTCGTTCGACTTGAACCCGGTAATGACCGTCCAGATGAACGGTAACAGGCAGAAGAGGACGAACGCCGCGACGAAAACGTAGAAGCCGGTCCGGCGCAGTCGCGCCAGCTGCGTCTTGCGCCGGTGAACGGCGAGATAGTCGGTCGTGGCGGAAGTTGACGTAACACTTGGCGCGGCCATCAGCGTCCTCCTCCCGTCGCGCCGCCCGCCGGGGCGCCCAGCACCTTGATGAAGAAGACCGAGATCAGCAGGACGATGACGAAGGTAATGACCGCCAGCGCCGAACCGGCGCCAAACTTCAGGCTGGTGAAGAGCATCCGGTAGGTATAGAGCGTGATCGTCTCGGTTTCGGTGCCCGGACCGCCGCTGGTGAGGACGAAGGGCAGGTCGAACATGCGGGCCACGTCAATCATGCGGAAGAGCAGCGCGACGAGGATCGTCGGCTTCAGCAAGGGTAGGGTGACGCGCCAGAATGCCTGCCAGGTAGTCGCGCCGTCAATCTGCGCCGCCTCGTACAGGTCGTGCGGAATCAGTTGCAAGCCCGCCAGTAACAGGAGTGCCACGAACGGCGTTGTCTTCCAGACGTCGGCGCCGATCATCGCCCAGAGCGCGAAGGTCGGGCTGGCGATCCACGGCTTGTAGGAATGAATGATGTGCAGGTCGGAGAGCAGGCGGTTGAAGACGCCGTAATCGGCCTGATAGATCAGGTTCCACATCTTCGCCACGACGACCGTCGTCAGTGCCCACGGCACCAGCACCGACGCGCGCACAATGCCGCGCCCCTTGAACTCGCGGTTGATCGCCAGCGCGATGACCATGCCCAGGATCATCTCGGCGGTCAGCGAAACGACCGCGATCTTGCCGGTGACGATCAGCGCATTGTGGAAGCGATCGTCGTGCAGGATGATGTCGGTGAAGTTGCCAAGACCGGCGAAGGTGCGCGGCGTATTGGCGAAGCGCAGATTAATGTTCCACAGACTGAGCCAGAACGTCTTCGCCAGCGGTAGGAAGGCGATCAGCGCGACAGCGAGCATCGCCGGCACGATGAGCGCGAGGCCGAAGCGCGCCTCCGAACGCTCCTGCGCTGACAATCGCCAGCGCCGGCCGCGCACTGCCGGCGGCGCCACCGTTTGCTGCGTACTTGCCATGGAGGACACCTCCAATGACGAATGACGAATGACGAATTGCTGCTAGCCCCACAAGTGATTATCTCACTTCGCGGAAGCGATCGAACGATTCATCATTCGTCATTTGTCATTCCACCTAGCCCTTGAGTACCTGCCGCATCTTGTCGGCCATGTCCTTGACGGCCTGGTCGGGGGTCTTGGAGCGCGATGTCGCGGCGCCGTAGTTCGGCTGGAGCGCGTCCGCCGACATCTGGCTGTAGTACGGCGTCACCGGGCGCGGCTTCAAGTTCTCGAACGACGGCCGTAACTTGGCGGCGAAGGGATACTTCTGAGTCACCGCCGGGTCGTCGAAGACGGCGGTGCGCGCGGGCAACTTGCCGACGTTGAGATAATTCTTCGTCTGCTGGTCGAGCGAGGTCAGGAACTTGATCGCCTCCGCCGCCTCCTTCTGATGCTTCGAGAAGGCCGAGATGCCGAGATTCCAGGTGCCGAGGCAGCCGGGGCCGGGCTTCGAGCCATCCTTCGAGGGCAGTGTCGTGACGTCCCACTTGCCCTTGACCTTGGACGTGTCGGCGTCCATCGCGCTCGTCTCGGTCATCCAGTTGCGGAGGAAGACCGCCTTGCCGTCGGTGAAGGGCGTCGTCGCGTCGCGCGTCGTCTTCATCGTCAGACATGCTTCGGGCGAAATCTTGTCCGTGTAGAGAAAGTCAACGAGTTTCTTCAGCGCGTCCACGCCGAGGCTGTTCTTGTCCACGACGACGTTGAACTTGTCGTCCACTAGCTCGCCACCGTAGCCCCAGAGGTATTCGAGCCAGATGATGATACCGCCCTCGGTCTGCGACGCCTGGAAGATGAAGCCGGACATGTCGCCGGTCGCCAGTTTCTTCGATTGTGCCAGCAGGTCGTCGTAAGTCTTCGGCGGCTGCAAGCCGGCGGCGTCGAGCAGGTCTTTGCGGTAGAAGAGGCCGGGGCCGTTGTTGTACCAAGGGATCGCGTAGAGCTTGCCGTTGTAGGTCGCGCCGTCGAGTGTGCCCTTGAAGAACTTGGCCTTCTCGTCGGCGGAGAGGATGTCGTCGGTAGAGATTGTCCAGCCCGCCGCCGCGAACTCTGGCACGAAGGGTACGTCCATCGAGATGAGGTCAACGGAGGAATCCTTCGCGGTGGCGACGGTCACGAACTTGTCGTGCAGGTCGGTCGTCGTCGCACCCTGCTCCTGGTAGTTGATCTGGATATTCGCGTTTTGCGCGTTGAAGGCGTCCGCCTGCTTGGCGGCGTAGCCGGTCGAGTCGCGTGACGCGAACCAGTTGATGGTGACCGCGTTGGCCGACTTGACGACGGTCGGCGCGCCGCCGGCCGCGGACGAGCTGCCGGCCGCCGCGCCGGTGCTGGCCGCGCTGCTCGCCGCCGAGGAGGTCGCGGCAGCCGATGACGAGGCGCTGCTGGTGGTCGCGGCGCCCGCAGCGGCGGTCGTAGACGCGCTGCTCTTCGTTGGCGCTGGTGGGGTCGCTGTCGCCGCGCCGCCACAGGCGGCGAGCAGCGCAGCGCCGGCCGACGCCGCCAGTCCTTTGAGGAGGGTCCGCCGGTTCAACTGGGTTAGCCGAATGCCGTCAGCCCGATTGTGCTCGTTGCTCACGCTCACTACTCCTTTGTGACCAACAATCGTCAACTGGTTCGCGTGGTGTGCTGTGCTACTGGCTGGCTGCGGACTCATGCGCGAGTGATTGTGCTGGACGCAAGACTGCTCCCCGGCTCCCCTGGTAACTGACGATGGTAGCAGAATCGCGCGCCCCAGTATAGCACCCGGCGCCGAGAAGTGGTAGTACCAATTCGCCAGGTAGCCGGGCCTCGTCGCCGCTAGCTTCTCCGTAGAGTAGAGACGTGAGGAAAGTCAAAAAAGATGCATCGCGGGGTATTGACAAGGCGGCACAGGCGTGCTACTGTACGTGCATCGGAGACGCGGTCTCCTCAGCAGGAACGAAGCCTCGCAAGAGCCTTCGTGACGGTTGAAGAGGTACGCCGGGGAGCACGTATAAACCTTCGGGTTTTGTGCCAACGGCTGCGGTGTGGGAAGTCTTCGGACGACTCAATCGTTGCGAAACCGATCAGGAAACTGCCGATGGCCTCTCGGGGTTGTCGGCAGTTTTCCTTTGTCGTGAGTGCGTGAGCGTGGCACTGCGCCTTGCGGCTCAGCGCCGCGTTGACCTGAACCTGCTCACGCACTCAAGTCCTCACGCTCTCACGACTCCATCACGCGCCCCGCGAGTGAATTGTCTGCCCGGTGATCCACTGGCCGGCGTCGCTGGCGAGGAAGACGATCAGCCGCGCGGCGTCGGCAGGCTGTCCGAGCCGCCCGAAGGCCATGCCTGCTAACAACTGCGCTTTGAACTCGTCGGTCATCCAGCCGGTGTCCGTCGCGCCGGGGTCCACCGCGTTGGCCGTGATCCCTTTCGCGGCGACCCCGGCCGCCAGCGAGGTCGTGAACGCCTCGACCGCCCCTTTCGTCGTCGCGTACGCCAGTTCGTCCGGCATCGGCCCGACGCCCTGCCCCGATGACAGATTGATGATGCGCCCGCCCGGCCCGCCAGGGTAGCGGCGCGCGAACTCGACCGATAAGAGCGCCATCGCGCGCACGTTGACGGCATAATGGGCGTCGAGCGTAGCGGCATCCAGGCGCTCGTAACCGTCGCGGGTCGAGTACGCGGCGTTATTGACCAGAATGGTCGGCGGCCCGAGCCGCTCCGCCGCATGATCCAGCACGCGCAGGTGGGCGTCTGGCGCGGCGAGGTCAACAGCTAGCCCTTCAGCACGCACACCCAGAGCACGTAATTCACGCTCCAGCGCCATTGGCCCGTCCTCGTCCGCGCCAACACCGGCCTTCCGGTCATATGCCTGCCAGTGCGTAAAGAGAACGCCGGCGCCGTAGCTCGCCAGCGCGCGGCAGATGGCCGCGCCGATACCGCCGCGCCGGCTCGCGCCGGTGACGATGGCGACCCTGCCAGTGAGATCGAGATTGATGGCGGCCCCTTGCTGCATTTCATCCTCCTTCCTCGAAGGCGTGGTAACTCACCTTCGCCTAGCTTGCCGCTGGGGCATAGTCTGCTACGATGGGCCGACAGCGCGCCAGGATCGCCGGTAGTCTCGTGGAACCCGCGCCAGAAGCGGGTCGGGGTCAGTAATAAGGAGCGCCTGGATGACAGACTACGAGCCGCTTGACCTCGCCAGCTGGTGCAACGCCACGGCGGCGCTGCTCGATATGCCGCAGCCCCCAGCCGTGGGCCAGCAGACCTTCCATGGCCTGCCCTTTCAGATCGGCCAGCCGGCCGGGGCCGCCGATGCCCCGGCATTCCTGGCTTTTGGCGAAGGCGGATACACCACGCCGTTACGCGTCCCAGTCGGGCGCACCGCACGCCGGTTGATTATCGCTCATCGTTTGCTGGACTCGTCTTTGTACGACGGTGGGCCGGTGGGCGCGCCCGTGGCCGACTATGTCGTGCAGCTGGCGAACGACGCACGCCTGGTCGTGCCAATCCGCGAGCGTTTCGAGATTCTGGCGCTGCCGATGCCCTGGGGCGGCCAGGCGTTCGATGCCGTACCCGATCAGCAGGAGACGCTCTTTCCGCGCTACAGTGGTCTCTGGGGGCAAGCCGGATATCGCCAGACCGAGGCACGGCAGGGCCAGCCGCGCGACTACGTCCTCTGGACCTGGATGAATCCGCATCCCGACCAGCCACTCGTGGCCATGGAGATCGTCCCGCGTGGGCCGCGCTTCATCATCGCGGCGATCACACTGGGGCACCTGGACGAAGCGCCGTTTCCGCGCACCGGCGCCAGGCCGGTCAAAATCACGGTCCCTCAGCCGGCCGCTGGTGAGGAACCATTCGACCTGACCGTCACGGTGGACCGGGGTCTCCCGACATATCCCTCCACGCTGCCGGCCGCGCCCGCGGACGACTTCCTGGCTGACGGCTTCGCCGGTTTCGGCGAAGCTCAGAACCTGGCCGACAGCCCGGCCTATGTCGAGATTGCGGCGACGCCCTCGGCGACCGTGACCGTCGCGCAGGGGGAGACAATCCTGGGCCAGACGCGCTGGGGCGAGCTGGCGGAGCGCGGGGTGGTCACGCCGACGCCGCGCGTGCGCCTCGAAGTCATTGACCGCGGCCGGAACTGGGTCCACACGACGATCCTCGATGACGAGACCGGGCAGCCCGTCCCCTGCCGGGTCCATTTCCGCTCACCGGAGGGCGTGCCCTACCAGCCCCACGGGCATCACGGCCAGGTTCCTCCCAGCCACGATACCTGGCACCGTGATGTCGGCGGCGATGTGCGGCTCGGCCAGATCACCTACGCCTACACCGATGGCGCCTGCCAGGGCTGGCTGCCGCGCGGCGAGGTGCTGGTTGACGTGGCGCGCGGCTTCGAGTACACGCCCCTCCGCACGCGGGTGACGATCGCGCCGGGGCAGCAACGCCTGGA
>DASUBC010000305.1:0-12290 GCA_035763465.1 Thermomicrobiales bacterium | reverse complement strand
CGATTTTCTTCGTGCCTCATCGCTCTTTTCTCCCTTTCTCTCTGCGGTCTCTGCGTCCTCCGCGTCCTCTGCGTTGCCCGTACCCTGAGCCTACCCCATCTCCGGCGCACGGCCGCCGAGTGTGGTGGTGATGTCGCGGGCAGCGGCGGCGAGCGCGGTGGTGATTGTGCCGGCGCGGGTGTCGCCGAGGCGGCTGGCCGGCGCGGCGATGCTAATGGCCGCCATGACCGCACCGGTGTGGTCGAAGATGGGCGCGCCGAAGCAGCGGGCGCCGAGCTCGTTTTCCTCGTAGTCTTCGGCGATGCCCACCGCGCGGATGTGGTCGAGTTCCTCGGCCAGCGCGGCGTGGTCGGTGATGGTGTGCGGCGTACGGGCCGGCAGCGAGCCGGCGAGGAGCGCCGTGCGCTGCTGTTCCGGCAGGTAGGCGAGCATGGCCTTGCCGAGCGCCGTGGCGTGCAGCGCGTCCCGCCCGCCGAGGCGCGCGGCCATCCGCAAGTCCTGGTCGCTCTCGATCATGTCTATGTAGACAATCTCCTGGCCCTCACGGACGCCCAGATTGACCGTCTCGTGAAAACGCTGGTAGAGCGTTTCCAGCGCGCCGCGCGCCGCCCGGCGCAAGTCGAGCGCGGCCAGCGAGCGCTCACCCAGGTAGGCCAGGCGGGTGCCGAGCCGGTACTGTGCGGTGACCGGGTCTTTTCGCACGTACCCCCGCTGCTCCAACGTCGCCAGAATCCGGTAGGCGGCGGACTTGGTCGTGCCGAGCCGCGCCGCCAGTTCGGTCGGCCCGAGCGGCGCGCTGGCCGCCGCCAGCGTCTCCAACAGGTCGAGCGTGCGGACGACGACCGCGATGGAGTAATCGGGCGCCGTGGTGGTCATTGCCCCGTGCTCGCTCCGCCGCGCGCCAGCCCGGCTGCGACGGTGTCCATCACCTCCAGCGTTGCGGCGAAGTCCGCGTCGCTGTGCGCGAGCGAGAAGCCGGCGTGCCCGAGCTGCCCGGTGGCGCGGTAGGCGTGCAGGTAGACGCCGCGCGCCAGGCAGCCGAGGACGAAGGCGCGCTGCAACTCCTGGTCAACGTGGACGAGGTCGGCGGCGTCACGCACCGGCTCGCGCCGCCCGAAGTAGAGGCCGAAGCGCGTGCCCAGCCCCTGCGCCAGAATCGGCAGGCTGTGCCGGTCGAAGACCTCCTGCATCCCACTGTAAAACGACTCGGCGGTGGCGTTGATGCGGTCGTAGACGCCGGGCTGCCGCAGTTCATTGAGAGTCGCGACCGCCGCCAGCACGCTGAGAAGATGACCGGAATAGGTGCCGCTGTGCGCGACCGGCCCGGTGGGCGCCAGCAGGGCCATCAGGTCGGCGCGGCCGGCGACGACGGAGAGCGGCATCCCGTTCGCCAGCGCCTTCGCCAGCGTGCAGAGGTCGGGCGTCACGCCGTAGTATTCCTGCGCGCCGCCGAGCGCCATGCGGAAGCCGGAGAGCACTTCGTCGAAGATCAGGATCGCGCCGAGTTCGGTCGTGCGGCGGCGCAAGAGTTCGAGGAAGCCAGGCGCGGGCGGCACGCAGCCGGCGTTGTACCAGACCGGCTCGCAGATAATCGCCGCCAGGTCGTCGCCGTGCCGCTGTAACTGCGTCTCGACCGCCTCGGCGTCGTTCCACGGCGCCATGATGACGTCCGGCGCGCCGGTCGGCGTCACGCCGCCGGACGATGGCACGACCGCGCCCTCCGCGCCGTGCGGGTCGTCGCGCTGGTAGAGGAACGGCTCGGAGAGGCCGTGGAAATGGCCGTCGAACTTCAGAATCTTCTTCCGCCCCGTCGCCTGCCGCGCGATGCGAATTGCGACCATCGTCACCTCAGTGCCGGTGGAGGCGTAGCGCACGCGCTCGATGCTCGGAATGATCGCGCTCAGCGTTTCGGCCAGCGCCTCGTGAAAGGGCGTCTCGGCGGCGGCGATAATGCCGGCGTCCAGCCCCTCCTGCACCGCCTGGCGCACGGCAGGGTGATGGTGGCCGAGCATCGTCGCGCCATTCGAGACGTTGTAATCAATGTAGCGCTTCCCGTCCAGGTCGAAGAGATACGGGCCTTCGCCGCGCACATGGTAGAAGGGCCGGCCGAGATACGGGTGAAGGCGCATCGAGGCGGAGACACCGCTCGCCAGCGTGCCGCGCGCCCGGGCGAAGAGGTCGTCGGCCGGTGTCGTATGCTGCACTGCCATTCGCGTCACCCTTTCACTTGGTCAGACGGCCCTCACCCCCCGACCCCTCTCCCGTGCGCGAGCGAGGGGGGCGGGGGGGAGGGCCACAATCCACAATTACTCGCCTGGCCGGTGCTGCTTGCCCTCCTGGTGGGCGGGCAGGGTGGCCCAGACTTCGCGTGGCCGCTCCGGCAGACGGGGCAGTTCTTCGCCGCCGACGAAGGTATGCGTATTGACGAGCAGTTTGCTGCCCTGGCGCGGCGCCATGTGGACGTCATAGAAGGTGAAGTCGCCCTCGTCCAGGCGGAAGAGCGCGATGTCGGCCAGGCTGCCGGGGCGCAGCGTGCCGAGGTCGGGCCGGCGCATCGCCGCCGCCGGGCGGCTGGTGGCGCGCTCGATGACGTCCGGCAGGCTGATCCCCAGGTTCAGGAACTTCGAGAGGGTCGTCGGCAGGTCGAACATCGGCCCCTGCACGCTCATCTGGTGAATGTCGCTGCTGATGACATCGGGCAGAAGACCCTGGCCCAGCGCCGCTTCGGTCGTCTCGTAACTGAACGAGCCGGTGCCGTGGCCGATGTCGAGAATCAGCCCACGCGCGTGCAGGTCGGTCACGTCGGCGCGCACCGGCTGGTCGGGTCCAGTGATGCGGTGGTTGCCGCCGGTGAAGCAGTGCGTGAGGATGTCGCCGGGGCGCAGCAGCGGCACGATCTCATCCATCGTCGGCGGGCCGTAGCCGATATGCACCATCAGCGGCAGGCCGACCCGGTCGGCCAGTTCGCGCGCCAGTTCGAGCGGCCGGATGCCGACACCGCGCGTCGTCTGGCGGTCAATGCGCGCCTTGATGCCCAGAATGACGTCGCGGTTTGCCTCGATGATCTGGGTTGCCAGGTCGAGATCGAGATAGTCGAGGTTGCTCAACTCGAACGTCGGGGCGATCAGGCCGATGGCCGAGACGTTCAGCAGGCTGTACGCGCGGATACGACTCGCCTCGGCGACATAGCGCCGGAAGGCCGGGAATGAATACGCCCCCGCGCTGCCGACATCGAGCCAGGTCGTCACGCCGGTGCGCGCGGCGACCGGATCGGGTTCGATGCCCCAGTAGGTCACGCCCCAGTAAATGTGCGTATGCAGGTCCACCAGCCCCGGTGTGACCAGCTGCCCGCTGGCGTCAACGACGTGCCCAGCCTGGGCCGGGTCGAGGTTGGCCGCGACCGCCGCGATCCGGTCGCCCGTGACGGCGACATCGAGCCGGCCGCTCAGTCCTGCGCCAGGGTCAACGACTTCGCCGCCGGTGATGAGCAGATCGTACTGTGCCTGTTGTGTCATGCTTCCCCCATCTGCATGTGCCTGTGGCGCAATGCCTCACCGTGCATCCGAGCGGTATTCGCGACATCGGGCCAGTGGTCTCAAACAATGAATCGCTGTTACTGCAAGCGAAACCATTATATGCTGCCGCTCCGGTGCGTCAAGCCGTAATAGCCGGGCAGTCGGGCGCACCCAGAGGGTACCCGGCAGGCGGGCAGTGGGTTCGCCTCAGCACGGTGGCTGACGGCTGGCGCGGTGCCGTTGTGGTGTGCCCTGGCGGTTGAAACCGCGGGCTGAAGGCCCCTCACGGGGCCACGAAGTCCGCGTAGGCGGACTGGGTTCATTGCGATGCCGGGGCCAGGCAATAAGTACCCAGGTTGACCGGCCCCAGTCCGCAAAGGCGGACTCCGTGGCGCGTGAGCGCCATTTAGCCCCGGACTTTAATCCGGGGTAGCCTTCATCAGCACCGCGCTCGCAGACAAGCACCGTGCCGACCTGAACCTACTGCCGCCTGAACCATTTCGCCCCAACCTGTGTTTCAGGTGGTGTGGCGAATGTCACGAATGCAAGGAGTGGGCTGATGTTCGACCTGATCGCTTTGGACTTTGTCTTCACCGAACATGACCGCCGCGTCGCGCGGATTGAGGCAGTAGCGTGGCAGCTCGGGGCGCATACGGCGCCGCACTCTGTGCGGCTGGGTGTGGCGCGGGCGCTGGTGGCGCTGGCGACCCGGCTCGCCCCTACGGCCGGCGACGAACTGTTGGGTGGACACACGATGCTAAAGGCCGCACGCTCATAACGTGGCGCGAGACAGAGAAGGAGAGTACCGGGGCGCGACCTTCGCGCCCCGGTATCGTTTTAAGGCTCTTAGGAGGAAGCCAGGCGGTCGCGGATTTGCCGTCGTGTTTCGGCGCGCTGGTCGGCGGTATGATGATTGGCGTGCTTCTGCGCGTACATCCGCTTATCGGCGGCGGCGACGAGCGCGGGCGCGCGATGTCCATCCACCGGGCAGATGGCAATGCCGGCGGCGAGCGAGAGCGGCTGATATTGTCCCGGCAGACCCAGCAGGCGGGCGCGCACGCGGGTGACGATCCGGCGGGCGTCTTCGACCCCGGCGCCGGGCAGAATCAGCGCGAACTCATCGCCGCCGTAGCGGGCGACAATGTCGCGCTCACGGATGCAGTCGCGGAGCGTGGTCGCGATCGCGCGCAGCGCGGTGTCGCCCGCGAGGTGACCATGGGTATCGTTGAGCGCCTTGAGGCCATTGACGTCGAAGATGACCAGGGCCAGCTGGTCGCCGCTGCGTCCGAGTGCCGCTAATTCCTCCTCCAGTCGCTCGTAAAAGTAACGGTGATTGTAGACGCCGGTCAGACCATCGGTGATCGCCGCGCGCTTCTTCTCGTCATGCAGGCGGGCGACGGCGATCGCGGCGGCGACCTGATTGGCAACGGTTTCGAGCAGGATTTCGTCGTCGGGGCTGAAGGCGCCGAGGTGCTGGCTCTCGGTGGCGATCACGCCGATGGCCCGGCCATCGCTAATGAGCGGCGCGAGCAATGCGGAGCGGCCGGCGTGGCTTTCGCTGGCATAGAGCGGATCGCGCTCAACATTGGCGATATTCCGGGTCTGCCCCGTGCCAACGACCCAGCTGTAGGCGCCCGCGCCAGGCGGGAGCCGCTGCCCGACCATCGTCATGGCAAAGCCGCTGACGGCCTGGATAGTGAGATAATCGTCGTCGTCGCAGAGCGCGATCGCACAATTGTCGTACCCCAGCTGCTGCCGAATCATTTCGACAACGCCGGTCAGAAAACGGTCAAGATCGGGAATCGTGCCGACCGTGCGCGCCAGGTGATGCAGCACGGCCAGTTCTTTCAATTCATACGGGTGAATCTGCCCGGCGAGATCGTTCTCGTTGTCAACCGCTTCGGCCAGGGTGGTCAGCGGCTCGCGCAGCAGACCCGTGCCGAGCAATTGCAGGCGGGCCATGTAACTTTCGCTGGACGTCGCGTCACGTTCCAGCACGCGCAGCAGCGCCTCCACTACACGCGGGTGAAATTGCCGCCCGGCGTTGCGGCGCAGTTCGGCGCAGGCGCCGTGCAAACTCCGCGCCCGGCGGTAGGCGCGATCGGTGGTCATCGTGTCGAACGCATCGGCCACCGCGATGATCGCCGCGCCGAGCGGAATCGTGTCGCCGGCCAGACCGTCGGGATAGCCGCCGCCGCTGTACCACTCGTGGTGGTGTTTGACGAGCGGTACCAGTGGGGCGAAGGCTTCGTTGACCGCCAGGATAGCCGCGCCCTGCTGCGCGTGCGTGATCATGATGGACATTTCGCTCGTGGACAGGCGCCCCGGTTTGGCGAGAATGGCGTCGGCGATGCCGATCTTCCCGATGTCGTGCAAGAGCGCGGCCAGCTCGATCGTTTCTACCTCGGATTGCGGCAACGCCAGTTCGCGGGCTGTCTCGCGCGCGTAGAAGGCGACGTTGCGCGAGTGCCGGTGGGTGTAGGCGTCACGCGCGTCCACGGCCGCGGCCAGGCTCTGGATTCCGGCCAGGTAGAGTTCCCGTGTGCGCTGGTAGAGCCGGGCATTGCCGATCGCCACCGCCGCGAAGTTCGCATAGGTCCGCACGATCTCACGGTCTTCGGTGGTCGGCTCGTGGGGTTCCGGCCAGGCGGCGAAGAGCACGCCGAGCATCCGCTGATCGCGGCCGGCGATAGGCACGGTGCAGAGTGAGGCGATGCCCTGTTGCAGCAGGTATTCGCGCGCCGGTAAATCGGGCGATCGCTCGCCCAGGTCGGCGGTCACGATCAGCTCGCGCGTCTGGACGGCCTGCACCGCGTCGCCGCGACCGTGCGCTGGCGTCGTGGCGAGCAGCGCAATCAGTTCAGGCGACAGGCCGTAGTGCGCGACCAGGGTCAGCATTTGCCTGTCTTCGCTCAGGAAGCGGACGCCCGATTGCTCCGCGCCAAGCAGGTCGGCCACGGTCCGGCAGATGCGCGCGAGCGTCGGTTCGAGATCCAGATCGGCGACGAGATCGGCGACCATGCCCTGAAGTTCGGTAATCTGGTGCAAATGCTGTTGCACGCGACCAAAGAGGCGGGCGTTTTCGATGGCGATCGCGGTCTGGCGGGCGACGGCGGCGGCGACCCGGCGCTCGCGCTCGGCGAAGGTAGCGCCGTGCGGGCGCAAGAGTGTAATACAGCCCAGGGGCGCCGCACCATGCATAATCGGCACGATGAGCATCGCGCGCGCGGTATCTGACACTGGCGATGCCGGCGTGTCGGCGGGCTGGTGGAAGTCGGCCACCAGTTTGACCTCACCGGCACGCACTGCCAGCCCGACGACGGAGGTATCGAGGTCCAGTTCGCGCGCTGGTTGTTCATCGGTCGGCCAGCCCTGAGTGCCGACCAGCACCAGGGTGCGCCGTTCCGCATCGTAGAGCCGGACGGCGGCGGTGGGGCACGATACTACCGCCGTCAGGGCGCGCAGCGTCTCACCGAGCACGACTTCCAGATCGAGGGTGGAATTGAGGCTTTCACTCATCCCGATCAGCATATCGAGCTCGCGCACGCGCGCCTCCAGCGCCGTGCGCTGGGCGATGTCGGTGGTAATGTCGCGCGCGGTGGTCTGGTAGAGCTGTGGCCCAATCAGGCCGGCGCTCGGTAAGCGGCGTGTATGTGCCTGGGCGATCCGCTCCTCGCCGTTCGCCCGCTGGATGTGCATTTCCAGGCCGGGGAGATCGGGCATGTCGTCGAGCAAGTCGGCATAGCGCTCGCGGAGGCCAGACTGTGTCGCCGCCGGCAAGTACGCGCTGATATTGCCGCCGATGAGCGCGGCCGGCTCGCGTCCGAACAAGTCGCCCGCGACATTGTTGGCGGCGAGGATTGTTCCGGTGTCCGTATGTAGGATAACAGCGTCCGGCGAGTATTCAACCAGATCGCGCGCCCGTTCCTCCACCAGCCGCAGCTGCGCGCGGAGCCGGACATTGACAAGCGCCAGCGCCAGTGTGCTGGCGCACGCCTCGACTGTCGCGACATCCTCGTCGCTGAAAGGCACGCTGGTGGTCCGGTACAGATTGAGGACACCGAGCACGGTGGTGTCGCTGACAAGTGGCACGCTCAAACTTGCCGGAGTAAGCGCGTCCAGGATGTCGGCGCCGGCCGTGCGGGCTGGTTGACGAGTCGTGGCGGTCCGTGCGGCGAGCGCGGCGTCATCGTGCGCCGTGGGACTGTTGTCGCCGCCGCCGGAAGCGTCTGGCGCCGCATTGTGCCAGCACAGAACCAGGTCAGTGCTGGCTGGTTCGACCAGGTGGCAGGAGATGTCAGGCTCGTTCGCACCCGCCGTGGTCAGCAACTCGCGCAACAGCGCCACCGCCTGGGCGACGAGCGCGGCTTCGTCCGCGAAACTGGTTGTGTGCAGCTGCCCGAGCGCCGCCAGGGTTTGCCGCGGCTGATCGCGCTGTGCTGGCGGCAGCTCGCCCGTGGATGCAGCTGGCGCGATCGGCGTGCTCGCAATCAACGGTGGTATCTGACCTCCCATACCGCTTTCCTGAGTCTTCCGTGGGACGCCAACACGAACCGGCCGGGCCGGTAGGCCAGACGTCGCAACTGTCGCTTCTCTTAACGAGTATAACGACGGAATGGGGGCGCTTGATATGGGAGATGGGTCTTGTCGCCAGCGGTCATTCGTCTGGCGCGGGTGGGCAGACTGATTAGCCCAATAGTCCCGACGCACGCATGAGCGCCGGACAAACGTCCGGCGCTCACTTCGCGTGCCTGGCTAAAGATTGGCGTCAGTGGCAGGCTTGTGGGCTGCCGGCGCTGGCGGAGGTGCGGAACGAATGGCCGCAGCCGCAGGTCGTCACGGCGTTCGGATTGTTCACCGAAAAGCCCGCGCCCATCAGGCTCTCGACATAATCAATCTCGGCGCCGTCCATCATTGAGGCCGTGAAGCGGTCCACGACGACGCGCACGCCGTCTTGCTCGAACACTTCGTCCGCGTCGTCAACCTGATCTTCCAGCACCATGCCATAGGAGAAGCCGGAGCAGCCGCCGGGCGTAATGTAGACGCGCAGCCCGACGTCGCTGCCTTCGTCGGCAATGAACCCTTGAAGCGCCTGCCGCGCGGAATCGGTCATCGTGATCATTGGAGCGTTCCTCCGTCGTAGCTGATCGGCAACATTGCCGCTGTATCGCGGTCACGCGATGAACGCCGCCCGACCAACGCCGTTGCGCCCAGACCGGCCCCGCGCCAGCCCACATGACCTAGCAGCAATGGTAGCGAACCCGCCATACTTTGTCAATCAAAATGGAACAAAAGTCCTCCGGACGTGGACGGGAACGGAAAACCGCCAAGACGCCAAGGGAACGCCAAGCACGCCAAGAAAGCACGAAATATTGAGAGAACTTGGCGACCTTGGCGTCCTCTTGGCATCTTGGCGGTTCAATCGTTCTTATTTCGTTGCCTGGTCGGGGCGGTTCGTGCAGAACGCGCGGAGTGGGGGACGCAGGGCGAGGATGCGGCGCAGGTCGTCTGGTTCGTCAACGGTCCAGGCGGTGATGCCCAGGCCGGCGGCGGCGACGCGAGCGACGAGCGCGTCGTCAAGCAAGCGGAAGTCCAGGTCGAGGCAGGTCGCGCCGATCGCGTGGGCGCGGGCGGGCAGGTCATCGTCCCAGTGGTCGCTGAGTACCCAGAGTTCAACGGCCGCATCGTGCCGGCGTGTCTCCACCAGCGTCGGGTAATCGAAGGACGAGAGCGCGACCGGACCGGGATACCGCGCGGCGGCGAGCGCGGCCAGTGTGTCGGGTCCGGTGCCGGGCATCTTCAGTTCGAGGTTGAGAAAGGGCGGCGCTGGCTGTTCGGCAGCCAGCGCCAGGAGTTCGTCGAGGCTGGGTATGCGTTCCCCTTGGCCGGCGTCGAGCGCGCGGAGTTCATCCCAGGTCAGATCGCCGACGTTGCCGTGGCCGCTGGTTGTGCGGTCCACGCGATCGTCGTGGATGAGGACGAGCTGACCGTCAGCGCTGCGTTGCACATCGGTCTCCACGCCATCAATGTCATAGGCGAACGCGCGCCGGAACGCGGCCAGCGTGTTCTCAGGCGCTTCGCGCGGCGCGCCACGATGCCCCAGGATAACCGTGTGCTGGTTCTGCTCCACCATTGTGCCCTCACGTAGCAAAGTGGTTGATAGACGATAGACAGTAGACGGTAGTTCCTCTCGATGAGGCCGTGCTGATCTACGAGCGCAGCGCTGAGGATGAGCAACGACCGTCTACCGTCTACCAACTCAAACGCGCATAGTATAATCGGCAATACAAGTCGCTGGCGGCTGGCGAGTGAAACGCCTGGCGCGCGCCACCGTAGATAGCAACGTGCTGGTGGCGCCCGGTGGGCGCGCGGATGGGACCACGAAAGGAGTGGGCGGTGTTTCAACGGATCCGGAACTTTTTTGGCGCGATCTTCGGTATCTTCATGACGAAGGCCGAGGATGCGGTGCCGCTGGAGGAGCGCCTGAAGTACGACCGGCAGCGGAAGGCGCAGGGCTTGAAGCAGCAGATGGATCGCGCCGCGAATATCGGCGCGCTCGCGAATGAAGCGGTGGCCGAACTGGCGGAGCAGCGCTCCGAGGTCGCGGCGCTGCGCGACGAGGCGAAAGACCACGTTCAGCAGGCGCAGGCGGCGGCGGCGCGCGGCGACAGCGCGGAAGAAGAACGCCAGATGGCGATGGCCGCGCAGAAATCCGACGAGCTGGCGCAGGCGCAGATTGATCTGGCGCAATTGGAGAAGGACGTCAACGACGCGCTTTCCAACAAGGAAGCCGCGAAGACGATGGTCTTCGACCAGGCCGAGCAGTTGCAGCGCCTGGCCCGGAACGACTCGCGGCTGGTGCGCCAGGTGCAGATGACGCAGATGCGCGAGCAGTCGCTGAAACTGACCGAAGAGATGGCGCAAGTCATCCCCGAGGACCGCGACAACCTGCGCGATCAGGTGAAGCAGTCCACCGATCGGCGTACGGCCCGCTACGAGGCGCGTAAGGAACTGGTTGACGGCCTGATCGAGCGCCAGCAGCGCGCGACCAACGCCAGCAAGGCGCGGATCAGCGCGCAGGGCCGCAACGTGCTGGCCGAGTTGCAAGCCGAAGTCGGCTACACCCCGGCGGCAGCCGCCGTGCCCGCCGCGCCCGCGCAGCAACAGGAAGCCGAAGCGCCGGCCGAGCGGCAGGTCGGCGGCGTGGACGCCACCGGCAGCACGAGCCAGTAGGCGAGTCGGGCATCAGAGCCGGGCGACTGAAGTCGCGGCTGAAGGCCTCTGCGGGGGCCACAAAGTCCGGCCTGCGCCGGACTAGGAGAACTACGGGCTTCGTGGCTGACCACCAGAGTTGGTAGTCGTCCTAACCCGCGCAGGCGGGTTTCGTGGCCGCAGCCTTCAGCCGTGACTTCAGTCGCCCGGCATCCTGGTGACGGAATCACGCCGACCGCCCGACTTTACTGAAAGGAAGACCACACGATGCGCCTGACGCGCGCGGGCGTGGCCCTGATCGTCTTTTTGCTGATTGCCTGCCCGATTGCCTCAATCGTCTCGTATGCCGCGCTGACCCGGAGCGCGCTTGGTCCGCTGAACTTCGGCGCTGCGACCGCGACGCCAGAGCGGAGGGCGACCGCGATTCAGGCGGCTGGCCCGACACCGACTGCACGGCAAACCGTGCGCGCGACGACGGCCGCGCAGTCAACCGCCGCCAGCACCCAGAGCGCGGGTGGCACGACAGTCGCGGGCGCCACTGCGACAGCCGCCGGGCAGCCGAAGCCGAGCCAGGCGGCGACCTCACCGGCGACCGCGGCGGTCGCGCCTGGTTCTCCTACCACAGCGGCTGGCGGGCAGACAGTCACCGTGGCCTATGACGCCTATGTGCCGTACTTCCCGGTTCGCATCGCCGATGTGCAGGGCTACTACAAAGCGCAGAATGTGCAGGTCAAGCAGGTTCCCTTCGACCTGAATGGGAATAGTTATGATGAGAACCAGCGCCGCCAGGCCTTGCGCGACGGTACGTTCGATGTATTGCTGACGACGCTTGACGCGGCGGCGCTCTTCAACGACGACCAGACCGGCAAGATCGTAGCGATCGTGGACGAATCGGCCGGGGCCGATAAGATCGTCGCGCGGGCGCCGATCGCCCGCTTGAACGACCTCAAAGGCAAGCGCATCGCCTTCTCGGGTGGCAGCGTTTCCGAGTTCTTCCTCTACGCGAATCTTGGCCTGGTGGGACTGAAGCCGGGCGACGTGCAGTTGCAACCCAAAGAGGGCGTGGACGACGCGGTGAAGGCGTTTACCGATGGGCAGGCCGACGCGGTGGTCGGCTGGGAGCCGAATATTGACGACGCGATGAAGAGCCAGGGCGCGAAAGTGCTGATCGGCAGCGATAACTTCCGCGCCATTCTCGACGTGATGGTCGTCAGCACAAAGGCGCTGAACGAGAAGCCCGCCGCGATTCAAGCGTTCGTCAACGCCTGGTTCCAGGCGGTGAAGCTGACGACCGACGACCCGCAGGCGGCGGGCGCGGCGGTCGTGAAATCGGGCGATACCGACTGGAGCGGCGTCGCGCAGCCGTCGGACTTCGTGGACGGCTTGAAACTCGTGGCGCAGGCGACGTTGGGGCAAAACGCCTTTGCGTTGCGCGATGCCAGCACCGTGGCCGACCGCATCGGTGAGGCGCAAAACCTCTGGCGCTCGGCCGGCAAGCAGATCGGGAACGTAGACCCGGCGAAGCTGGTTGACACGCGCTTCGTGCAGCAGGCGGCGAGCCAG
>DASUBC010000304.1:0-4526 GCA_035763465.1 Thermomicrobiales bacterium | reverse complement strand
GACCGGCTGCGCGACGTCGTGAAGCCACCGCAGCCGCGCCTCATAATCGCGGCGCAGCGCCTCATACGCGTGGGCGTCAATCACGCCCCGCGCCAGCAGGCTGTCGAGATCGGCCAGCGCCCAGGTCACGCCCGCGCGCTGTCGCTCGCGCTCATCCGCGTCCGCCAACCCAGCGTCTCCCCGGAATGCGAGGGTTTGAACCGCCAAGACGCCAAGAGATCGCCAAGAGAAAGAAAAATAACCGGATCCTTCTTGGCGTGCTTGGCGTCCCCTTGGCGTCTTGGCGGTTCACGCGCCGCATCCCGTGCTCCTACGACCAGCCCAACTCGTGCAAGCGCCGGTCCGAAATGCCGAAGTGGTGCGCCAGCTCGTGGACGACCGTGACGCGCACCTCGGTTCGCAGCGTCTCCTCATCGGGACAGGTCGCTTCCAGTGCGTGCTGAAAGAGCGTAATCTTGTCGGGCAGCACCATATTATAGCCGCTTGTGCGTTCGGTCAGCGGGATGCCTTCGTACAGGCCGAGCAAGACCTCGCCCGTATCCAGGTCGCCCGCCGCCGCGAGCTGGTTGGCTGTCGGTGTGTCGGCGACGACGATCTCGACGTTGTCGAGCATCCGCAGGATCGCCTCGGGCAGCCCATCCAGCGCTTCGACGACCAGTGCGTCGAAGCGTTCCCGCCCACCCTCGTCGCCCGCCCAGTCCTCGCTCATCGGCCCACCTTCGCACCGCCCAATCATGGCAATTGCCGTCCCTATATACGACACGGACGACCTGAATGATTACACGCTATGATAGCCGGTTTGCGCGACCGCTGTCAGACAGTTTGATGTCGCGCGTACGGCATGGACTGCCGCTGTCGTGCCCGCACGGCGATCGCATGACACACGAAGGCCGGGCAGAGCCAACCTCTGCCCGGCCCCCTCGTCACTCGTCACTCGTTACTCGTCACTCGTCAGTCCGCCGCCTGCGCCTCCGGCTGCCAGCGCAGGTTCGGCTTGCGCGCGGCTGTCGCTTCGTCGAGGCGGCGCACCGGGGTATCGTGCGGCGCTTCTTTGAGCATGTCGGGCTGCTCTTCCGCTTCGCGCGCGATCTGGCGCATGGCGGCGATGAACTCGTCGAGCGTTTCGAGGTTTTCCG
This sequence comes from Thermomicrobiales bacterium, assembly GCA_035763465.1. Taxonomy (GTDB): domain Bacteria; phylum Chloroflexota; class Chloroflexia; order Thermomicrobiales; family CADCWN01; genus DASUBC01. The sequence goes on along the minus strand of DASUBC010000304.1, from coordinate 3,390 downwards.
TCTCGGTCGGCTCGATAAGGAGTGCTTCGTCCACGATCAGCGGGAAATAGACCGTCGGTGGGTAGAAGCCCAGGTCAATCAGCCGCTTGGCGATGTCGAGTGTGCGGACGCCTAACCGCTTCTGCCGGACACCCGACAGCACGAACTCGTGCATGTTGGTCCGGTCGTAGGGCAGCTCGTAGAGGTCGGTCAGGCTGGCGCGCAGATAGTTCGCGTTCAGCACCGCGTGCTCGCTGACCGAGCGCAGCCCCGTGCCGTTGGCGATGATGTAGGTGTAGGCGCGCACCAGCACGCCGAAGTTGCCCCAGAAGGCGTGTAACTTGCCGATGGAGTCTGGCACCGGCTCGAAGCGATAGACCGCCCCGTCCGGCCCCTCGTCCTTGACGACGCGTGGTGTCGGCAGGAAGGGCGCCAGGTGCGCCTTCACGCCGACCGGCCCCGCGCCCGGTCCGCCGCCGCCATGCGGTGTGGAGAAGGTCTTGTGGACGTTGTAATGCATGATGTCGAAGCCGATTTCGCCCGGTTTGACGATACCGAGGATGGCGTTAAAATTCGCGCCGTCGTTGTAGACCAGCCCGCCCGCCTCATGAATGATCGTCGCGATTTCGGTCGCGCCCTCGTCGTAGAGGCCGAGCGTGTTCGGATTCGTGATCATCATCGCGGCGGTGTCCGGCCCGGCCAGCTCGCGCAGCTGCGCCAGGTCCACGTTGCCGCGCTCGTCCGAGCGGACGGTGACGACCTGATAGCCGGCCATCGCGGCGGTGGCCGGATTGGTGCCGTGCGCCGAATCGGGCACGATCACCTTCGTGCGCGCCGTGTCGCCCCGGCTGGTGTGGTAGGCGCGCACGATCAGGATACCGGTCAGTTCGCCGTGTGCGCCGGCGGCAGGTTGCAGCGTAACGGCGTCGAAGCCGCTGATTTCCGCCAGATACTCCTGTAACTCGTAGAGCAATTCGAGCGCGCCCTGCACCGTCTCGGCCGGCTGGTAGGGGTGCAGCAGCGCGAAGCCCGGCTGCCGCGCGCAATCCTCGTTGATGCGCGGGTTGTACTTCATGGTGCATGACCCGAGCGGGTAGAGGCCCAGGTCAATCGCATAGTTGAGCTGCGACAGCCGGGTGAAGTGGCGGATCACGTCGCGTTCGGCGACTTCGGGCAGGTCGAGCGTCTCGCGGCGCAGGTGCGCCGGCACGTCGCGCTCCGGCACATCGCTCGCCGGTGTTGGCACGCCATGCCGGCCGGGCTTGCTCAACTCAAAGAGCAGCGGTTCAGGCATCGTTCGGTCGCTCCTTGCTTGCTCGCGGCTGCCGCGTGCCGCATATCCGGCCAGCGATGCGTCTGGGCAGGCGCATCCTGGTCGCTTCCCTACAGGTTCGCAAGGATAGCATGGGGCCGGGGTGGCTCACAAACGAGCGTACCAGTTCGCAGGCGTGAGTGCGTGAGAGCGTGAGTCGTGAGAAAGTTCAGGTCAGCGCCGCGTCTGGCTGTAACCGCAGAACAGCCCCAAGAAACTCACGACTCACGCTCTCACGACTGTGAACTATTACTTGGGGTCAGACAGCCTTGAACGCCTCGAACGGCTGGCGGCAGTTGTGGCAGTAGTAGATTGAGCGGCAGAGGGTCGGGCCGAAGCGATTCTCCTGCATCGTGTTCTTCGAGCCGCAATAGGGGCAGGCGGGCAGCGCCGGCCGCGTCGCACCGAGCGGGTTGAGATTCACGGCATCGTCGCTGGTGAAGGACGGCGCCTCGTCGGGCGGCGCGAAGCCGGACGCGCGTAGCGCTGCGCGCCCGGCCGGCGTGATGCGGTCGCTGCTCCACTGCGCGGCATAGGTGACGACGACGCTGACCTCCGGCGCAATTGCCAGTTCGCGCAACCGGCCGGCGATCCGCTCGCGCATGACTTCGATCGCCGGGCAAGCGACGAACGTCGGCAGAATCTCGACGCGCACCCGTTCTGGTGTGACTTCGACTGTGTGAATAATGCCGAGGTCTACCACCGAGATATTCGGAATCTCAGGGTCGAAGACGGTGTGGAGGGCGGACCAGACGCGGAGTGAATGCGGAGTGCGGAATGCGGAGTGCGGATTAGGTCCGGACGGGCGCGCGTCCTGATCCACCGCTTGTGGCTCTGGGTTGATAGCAGTTGACTTCAAGGTTTTCATACCCCGCGTTCCCTATTCCGCATTCCGCACTCCACACTCCGCATTACCATGTCGCTCCCGGCTCTTGCCGGTAGACCAGCGTCATCTCATGCCAGAGGCGGTCGAAGGCGGGGTCGTGGTCGCCAGTGCGGCCGCCGGTGCTTGGCGCGATGGTCGGGGCGTAGGCGCCGTCTGCCTCTTGCCGGGCCGGGAAGGGCAGATCGAGACCGTTGGGGCCAAGGATCGGCGCGAGTGCGGCCAGCCATTCGGCGCGCAGGGCGGTGAATGGGCGCGGCAGGAGACCGGCGCGCAAGAGCGTTGCTTCCTGTGCCAGTGGCGTGAAGAGGTCGAGCGCGGCGGGCCAGAGCGCCTCCAGGCTGGCGGCCAGCCGCGCGCGGCCTTGCGTGTCTGTGTTGAGGCGGCGCAGCCAGGCGTCGAAGTGTTGCAGGTGGTACGCCTCCTCGCGGCGTATTTTGCCGACCAGACCGGCGAGCGGCGCGTAGGTCGAACGCGCCAGCGCCGTCAGGCGCACGGCATCGGCGGTGTCGTAGAGGTAGCGACGCGCGATTGATTGCGCCCAGTCGCCCCGGTCGAGGTCGAGCAGGCGCGCCAGCCGAAAACCGGTCTGGTCGCGGTCGTAGGCGATCGTGTCGGCGTCGCGGCCGGTGAGCGCGGCTAGTAATTCGTAAAGCGCTCGCGCGTGGCCGATCTCGTCCTGCGCGATTGAGCTGTAGGCGACGTCTTCTTCCAGCGCCGGCGCGATGCCGGTCCATTCGGAGTCCCAGAAGCCGAGTACGAACTCGTCGTCGGCCAGCGCCAGCAGCAGTTCGGCGAGCGCGGCGCGTTCGTCCGCCGCGAGGTCGTCCGACCCGGCGAAAGTTCGCATAGTCGTTGCTGCTTCGCTCATAGCTCCGTCTCCGCCGCGCCGGCTCGCGCGCGATGGGTGGGCGCGGGCTGACCCGCCCGGCGCCGCGCCTCGGCCAACTTCTCCGTAATTCTGTAGCCCGCCGGCACCCGGTACGAGCGATCCAGCGGTGGCTTGAGCAGGTCGGGGTCGGTCAACTCCAGCACCGCCGCGCGCGGCACGACCCACAGTCGCAGGCTTTCGCCCCGCCGGCCATAGAACTCGCGCGCGTAGTGCAGCGCCAGCGCGTCGTCCGGCGCGCGCAGATTGCCCGCGTGCCGTAGCGCCTCACCCTCGCGCTCCTGCCGGAAGACTTCGTAGATGTGCATGGGGCGCTCACTCCGTTCG
>DASUBC010000303.1:0-11569 GCA_035763465.1 Thermomicrobiales bacterium | reverse complement strand
CGGCGGCCGTCGCGGCCCGCGCAGACGAGCACGCCTTCCTCGATGCGCTCGCGGACGTTGTCGGCGGAGACGCTGTTGAGGAAGGCGATGTTGTTCGCTTTGCAGGCGGCGAAGACCCTGCTGCGGGCGTCAGTCATCGTGTCAGGATAGGGTTCGTCGTGGTTGTCGGGGAAGCCGAGGGACATGCCCATGTCGCCCGGTCCCCACTCCGCGAAGCCGATGCCCGGCACCTTCAGTGTCGCTTCGACGTTGGAGAGCGCGCGCTTGTTCTCGATCTTCAGCCCGAGCAGCAGTTCGCCGTTCGGGTTGAGCGGCCAGGGGTCGGCGATGTCGAGGTACTGGCGCATCGGCACGCCCCAGATCTCCGCTGCCAGCGCCTGTCCGCCCGCGCCGCGCCGTCCCTCGTCCAGGCCGTGACCGACGCCGGCAGTATTGAAAGGATAACGCGCGGACTCGACGAAGGCTTTTACCCCGCCGGGCGACTCCGCGTGGCAGAGGAGCAGGCCGTGGACGCCGGTGGCGAGTACCTGCTTGATGACCCAGGAGTTCGCGCGCACGATGTCTTCGCTGATGCCCTCGATTGGCAGGGTGACAATCACCGCCGGGGTGCGGTGGCCGCTCGGCGTCGGACCGCCGTCTACCAGGCCCCGCATGAAGGCGCGCAGGTCGCTGACGTCGTAGGGGTGATGCTCCATGTCGTAGCAGAAGTAGTCCGGCCACTCCTTCGCGGCGGCCTTGCCCTCGTCATAGCCGCCGGTGATGCCGGAATAGTAAATCGGTTGTCCCTGAGCCAGCAGTTCAATCGCGCGGTTGATCCGGGCCACGTCAATCCTCCTGTGGAATTGCGGATTGTGGATTGCGGATTCTGCCGCTTCTAGCGCAGTGCCTATCTGGTAAGGCAGTGCATCGACCAGCGCCAATCCGCAATCCACAATCCGCAATCAATCAAGTTCCGCGAGGATTTGCTTGCAGTAGGCCACGCTGCGGCCGTCGTTCAGCAGCTGGTCGCCGTCGCGCACGCCTTCGATCGCCAGGTAGCCATCGTAGCCGGCGTCGCGCATCGCGGTGATGGCGAAGCGATAGTCAATCTCGCCGTCGGGCAGCGGAACGGGATGGTAGTAGGCGCGTTGCAGTTCGGGAATCGGCAGCCGCCGCAGTTGCTTGCAGTGCCAGTACTTCGCCTTCGACGCCAGCGCGACGATGCACGCCGCGCCGGTCTCGTCAGGCGTCTCGTAGTTCCAGAGCAGATTGCCGAGGTCAGGATTCACGCCGACGTTCGGGCGGTCAATGAGCTCCAGCAGGTGCAGGCAACTCCACGAGTTGTCGGCGATGGAGTGCTGGTGGAGTTCGATAGAGATGGTGATGCCCTGCGCCGCCGCGACGTCCGCGCACTCGCGGATGTAGCGCGCGGTCAGCGCGTAGTCAGCCTCGGTCGCCGTGCGGCTGCCGCCGGGCGAGACGCGTCCGCCGACCCCGCCGCCGAGTTCGCCGGGTGGGTTGCCGGTCGGCACGCCGATGGACATATTGACGATGCCTGCGCCGATCCAGCCGGCCATCTGGATGGCGTCAAGGAGCCGCTGGCGGTTCGGTGCGGCGACGCGCGGGCTGCTGAAGCCGCCACCACCGCGCACGGCGGCGCAGGGCACGCCGGACGCTTCCAGTTCCGCGCGCAACTCGCGCACCGACCGCTCGTCGCGCCCCACGCCCTGGCCCAGCCCGATCTCAATCCCCTCGAAGCCGATCTCGCGCACCTTGCGGAGATACCGGCCGCGCACCTCCGGCGGCGGAATCTCCCAGCCCGTTCCGCCCTGATACGGATAGAACGCGGTGCGCCGGAAAGCGTAGGCGATCTTCATTTCCCTCCCCCTACGACTATGGATGAATGGGGAACCGCCAAGACGCCAAGGGGACGCCAAGCACGCCAAGTTTCTTTATTACGTTCTTTCTTGGCGCTCTTGGCGTCTCCTTGGTGCCATGGCGGTTCAGTCATCGTTACCGTAGTTGAACATGGTCCAGCACGCCGGTGTTCCAGACGGCGCGCGGGCGGTGGCCGGTCAGGACGGCGACAATTTCCTGCGCGGGGCGGCGGCGGCGTTCGGCGTCGGCCCAGGCGCTGAGGGAGGCGATGTGCGGAGTGACGACGACATTGGGCATCTTCAAGAGCGGGTTGTCGGGTGCGATCGGCTCCTGCTCGGTCACGTCCAGCCCCGCCGCCAGGATGTCGCCGCGTTGCAGGGCGGCGATGAGCGCCACTTCGTCTACCACCGGACCGCGACAGGTATTGATCAGGATGGCGTCCTGTTTCATCAGTCGCAGTTGTGGCTCGCCGATGAGGTGGTGCGTCTGCGGCAGCAGCGGCACATGCAGTGAGACGATGTCGCTATCTTGCAGCACCGCGCCGAGCGACGCCTGCCGCACGCCCGCTCGCTCGAAGACTTCGCGTGGCAGGTAGGGGTCGTAGGCGAGGACGCGCAGGTCGAAGCCCTGTGCGCGCTGGGCGACCGCCTGGGCGATGTGCCCGAACCCGACCAGGCCGATCGTTTCGCCCGTCAGGCGATGAATCATCCCCTGTGGCCGGGCGCGGGCGCGGTCGTTGCCCCACGCGCCCTCTTGCACGGCCTGGGCGACCGGCACAAGCCAGCGCACGCAGGCCAGCAACAGGGTCATCGTGTGGTTGGCGACTTCATCCACAAAGACATCGGGCACGTTGCAGACGACAATGCCCTTCTCGTTCGCTAGTTCGGGCGCCTCGAAGCGGTCCATGCCGATCGAACTCTGCGCGATCACCTTGCAGCGCGTCAACGACTCCAGCAGCCGCTTGCTCACCGGCCCGGTGTAATAGAGACCATCGGCGTCACGGCAGGCCGCGATCGCCTCGTCTTCACTCTTGGGTGACACCACGGTCACCTCGCACCCGGCCCGCTCCAGAATCTCCCGCTCGCCATGCTCCCCGAACTTGCCCCACGGCTGAACGACAACCACCTTGTAAACCATTGAGTTTTCTCCCTGCGCTAGCGTGTTGGTCGAAGGTCGAAAGTGAAGGTCTCTTTGGTCAACGCTACGGGCTGACTGTGAACGCTGGTTGATGGAAGGCCACTGCCTCCTCACGAGCGACCTTCGACTTTCGACCTTCAGACCTTCGACCCCGTCTTCAGTACCACCGCTCCTTATCCGCCACGTTATTGAGTTGCTGGCTGGTCGCAAAGCGGCGCACGTTGTCCAGCACCACGTTGAGTCGCCGTTCTTCGGTGTGTGGGCCGTAGCCCGCGCTGTGCGGCGTGATGATGACGTTCTCCAGTTGCCAGAGCGCGCTGCTCGCGGGCAGCGGCTCCGTCTCGAAGACATCGAGGCCCGCGCCGGCGATCCAGCCCTGGACGAGGGCGCGTTCCAGTGCGGCCAGGTGGACGATCTTGCCCCGGCCGATGTTGATGAAGATCGCGGTCGGCTTCATGCGCTGGAACATCGCCTCGTCAAAGAGACCGGTCGTCTCCGGCGTCTGCGGCGCACAGATGATGACCGCGTCGCCGCGCGGCAGCAACGCGGGCAGGTCGGCGGGCCGGTGCAGTTCGGCGACGCCGGGCGGCGGCGCTGGAACTTTGGGGTCCACGCCGAGGATGGTAGGACCGAAGACCGCGAGGCGGCGGGCGACTTCACTGCCGATGCCACCCAGACCGAGCAGCACAATCGTCATCTCCGCCGGGTCGCGCACCTGCACCTGCGCTTCCGTCGCCCACACGCCGGCGGCCTGCCGGCGCATGAGGCGGGGCAGGTCGCGGCAGTGCGCCAGAAAGAGCGCCAGCACATGAGTGGCGATATGGTCGTTGTAGATATTCCGCATGTTCGTCAGGACGATGTCGCTGGCGATCAGTTCGGGAAAGACGATGCTTTCCAGGCTGATACTTGGCGACTGGAGCCAGCGCAGGCGCGGCGCGGCGGCGAGTAGCGCGGGCGTGAGTCGCCCGATCCATCCTTCCGCCGCGGGTGCAGCGGCCAGCGCCTCCTCCTCGGTCAGCGGCGCGACGACCGGCAGATCGCCGCCCGCCGCCTGCCGGATCGCGTCCACCCACTCGTCGGGCTGGCGCGGCCAGATGACCAGACTCATCGGCACTCCTTCCCTTATTTCCCTTCCGTTGTCCACCGGGCGGCATCGTAGCCCGCCCGCGTCCATCCGTCAATTGAACGCGGAACGAGGAACGCGAAACGCGGAATTAAGGCTAGAATGGCGCGGCGGCAGGTGACTGGAGTAGGGCGGACATGGAAGGAGGATCAGGATGGCGCGGTCACTTCGGATTACGCGACTGACGGTGCAGCAGTATGGGTATGAACTGCCCGACATGGGGTACGACTACAACGGCTTCAATAATGTGTATCAGCCTGGCGCGCGGTCGCGGTCAGGCGGCTATATCTTCACCATCGAGACGAATGAGGGCGTCACTGGCGAGTACGCGGGCGGCAACAGCGTTTCCTACGCACAGATCGGGATGGTCGCGCAGTACCTGCTGGGGAAGAACCCGCTCACGCGCGAGCGCATCTACGACGACATCAAGCGGGCGCTCCGCAAGCATGATCGCTTCGGCCTGGGGCCGATTGACATCGCGCTGTGGGACATCGCCGGTAAGGTTCACAACGCGCCCATCTATGAACTGCTCGGTGGGTTTCGCCAGACGCTGCCGGCCTATGCCAGCACCTATCACGGCGACGAAAACGGCGGCCTAGATAGCCCTGAAGCCTTCGCGGAGTTCGCTGCGCAATGCAAGGAAATCGGTTATCCCGCGTTCAAAATTCACGGCTGGGGCACGGGGCCGATTCAGCGCGAAGTGGCGACGGTACTCGCGACGCGCAAGGCGGTCGGCGACGACATGGACCTGATGATTGACCCGGCCTGCGAGTATGAGACGTTCAGCGACGCGCTACGCGTGGGCAAAGCCTGTGATGAGGCGAACTTCTTCTGGTACGAAGACCCTTACAAGGATGGTGGGCAGTCGGCCTTCGCGCACCGGAAGTTGCGTGAACTGATCAAGACGCCGCTGTTGCTGGGCGAGCATGTGCGCGGCCTGGAACTGAAGGTGGACCAGATCGTCGCGGGCGGCACAGACTACGTACGCGCCGACGCCGATTACGACGGCGGCATCACCGGCGTGATGAAGATCGCGCACATGGCGGAGGGCTTCGGCCTCGACTGCGAGATTCACGCGCCCGGTCCGGCACACCGCCATTGCATGGCTGCTATCCGCAACACCAACTATTACGAACTCGGCCTGCTCAATCCGAAAGTCGGCCCCCGGCGCAACGTCTGCCCGCTCTACGCGGACGGTTTCGCCGACGACATTGACAGCGTAGACGAGCACGGCCATGTCCCCGTGCCGCAAGGCCCTGGCCTTGGCGTGACGCTCAACTGGGAGTGGCTGCGGGCGCATGAGACGGGGAGGCAGGTCTACGAGTAAGAGTCGCAAGTCTGAAGGTCGAAAGTCAAAGGTCTCTGCGGTCAAGGCTTTAGGTTGTCTGCAAACCAGGGCGGACTGCAAGTCGCCGCCTCATCACGAGAGACTTTCGACCTTCGACCTTCAGACCTGCGACCCCGTTCTCGTCACTACCGCCCCCACCTGAGAATGAGCGGGTCCATCTGCCGGGCGAGGCTGAGGAGGCCGGCGCGGGTGGCAGGGTGCAGAGGGGCGGTGGGGTGGCGAGTGGCGTCGCTGGCGATGATGCCGCCCTCGCGCATCAGCGCCTTGCAGGCGCGCAGCCCGCACTGGCGGTTCTCGAAGTTGATGAGCGGCAGGTGGCGGTGGTACAGCGCCAGCGCGTCCTCGCGCCGGCCCGCCAGGTAGTCGCGCACAACCCGGCCCAGCACCTCGGGGATCATCGCGCTCGGCATCGTGCCGGTCGCGCCGGCCTCCAGGTCGGCGCCGAGCGTGATGCCTTCCTCGCCGTCGAACGGTCCGTCAATCGCATCACCGGCCAGCGCGATGAGGTCGCGCAGCTTGCTGGCGGCGAAAGCTGACTCAATCTTGAAGTACGCCAGGTTCGGCACGTCTTGCGCCAGGCGAGCCAGGAAGGGCGCTGAGAGCGTGGCGCCACTGAGCGGCGCGTCCTGCACCATCACTGGGATGGTGATAGCCGCCGCGACCTGGCGAAAATATTCCGCGACGCCGGTTTCGTCGGCGCGCAGGGTCGCGCCGTGGTAGGGGGGCATCAGCATGACCATCGCCGCACCGGCTGCCTCAGCGCGGCGGCTGCGCTCGACCGCGATGCGCGTGCTGAAGTGGCTGGTCGTGACGATGACCGGCACGCGGCCCGCGATGTGCGCCAGGCAGAGGTCGGTGAGTTCGTCGCGCTCCGCGTCGGTCAGCGCGAACTGCTCCGCGTAGTTCGCCAGGATACAGATACCGTCCACCCCGGCGTCAACCAGAAAGTCGAGCGCCCGCTGCTGGCTCGCCAGGTCGAGGTCGCCGCCCGCCGTAAAGGTCGTCGGGGCGATCGGAAAGACGCCGGTCAAGGGGGCCCGCCGTGCCGCCATCATCACTCCTTCCCTATCGTCGTGTAGCGGCGTAGCGCCGCTGCTGGCGGCATTATCGTCGAAAGCAGGCGGTGTGTGGAGATGGTCTCCCAGCATGGGGGGGCGAAGGTCGCCTGTGCGCCAAACCGCTGATGTAGTACACTGTGCTCTGACCTGGCTGGCTCGCCCAGCCGGTTTGTGTTGCATACCGATCGCGCTGGCAGCAACAGGCCAGGCCACGAGGAGGATAGGCGCGTATGACCGCTGGTTCGGTCGAGATTGACGAGACGATGCTCCAGCGCCTCTTGCAGGCGTTCCGGCGTGGTCAGCGGCCGTTGACACTCGACGAATTGGTACAGGTTTTGCTCGGCGAGTAAGCACCGGGCCGCCGGGTGGCGCGGATGCCGGGAATCATGACGACGGAAGGACGATGGGGAGGTATGCAGGCCACGCAGCCAGCACCGACTTTTACTGGGAGCGATGACGAGCGCCAGCTGGCGGAACAGATTTACGATCTGGCGCGTTTTCAAGGCCGCTTCTTCGCGGCGACCGCGCCAATCCGCTTGAAGCGTGACGAACTGGTCGGCTTTCTCGGCAGCCAGAAAGGGTACAAGAGGCTTAGCACCACTACCCTGGCTGAACGGGTTGACACCGCGCTGGCGGCGAACCCGGCCGTGTTTGCCCGCGAAGAGACTGACGACGGCGCCGTAACCTTTCTCACCACGCGCGCCGGCACGGCGCCGGCCGCGCGGGTGGAAGACCAGCTACACACCCTGGCCGAGCGCTTCGCGACGCCGGTCGCTGCGCCGCCACCGCCGCCCAAGAAGGAAGCGCCGCGCATTGCCGATGCCTGGTCGCATCCGCTGGTGCTTGACGGTTTGGAAGAGGAAGGCGAGCCTGATGGCGCGGGTGCGGTCACCACACCGGTTGAACCGGCCGAGGTTGCGCCGGCGGCAACCGTGGAGACTGAGCCTGCCGCGCCCGAAGCGGTGGCCGAACCCGCCGTGCCCGAACCGGCGGCCGTGCCTGCCGTGCCGTCGCTCGACACCGTGCCGGCCGATGTACTGCGTGCGGCGCTGGTCGCACAACTGGAGAGCGACGACCGCTTCGTGCAGTTCGGCGACCGCTACTATGCGGAAGAGTTCGTGGACCGCTACAGTCGTGGCGATCTCCGGCGCATCCGCGAGTACATTCTCGAAGTGATGGAGCCGGTCAGTGACGCGACGCTGCTCCAAGAACTCTTCGGCCGCCGGCCCAATGACCCGGTCTTTGAGGCGGCCTGCTTCTCCATCAACTACCGTCTGTCGCGCGAGAAGCGCGAGTTCGAGTTCGTCGGCACACGCGATTCGCGCCTGTGGGCGACGAGTGGGTTGGCGCCCTTTGGCACGACGCTCCGCAAGGCGAGCGAACTGGGGCAGGACTTCCGCCTGTTGCACGATGAGCCGGCCGAGGAAGCCACCGACACCGTGACCCACGTCCTGAGTTTCTATGAATGGGTCTACGGCGTCCTGCCGCTCGACGGCGCGACGCGTAATCTCTTTCCGCAGCCGTACCTGGAGGACCAGAAGACCGCTGTGCTGCGCTTCGATGTGCCGCAACTTTACGCGACATTCCTGGCGGAGCTGCGCTACCCGACCGGCAACCGGGGCGGCTATCTGGTCGGCTTCGACGAGTTTTACCGCGAGCAACTGGTGCCCGGCGCTGTCTTCACGATCGAGCGCACGCCCGGCAACGATGGGCACTTCGCGCTTCGCTTCGCCACCGCCAGCGCCCGCGAAGAGCGCCTGCTACAAATTGACGAGCGGCGCAACCGCTTTGTCTACCGGCCGCAATCGTTCGCAGTGCAGGTAGACGACACCTGGCTGCTGGAAGAAAGCCGCTATCCGCGCCTGGCGAACGCCAAGCCGCTCGATGATCGGGAGCGCCGTCGCCCTGAACAGGTGATTGGCGCGGCGTTCGAGCGCGCCGCCGAGAACCTCGGCACGAAGAACGAGCCGCGCTACTGGTCGGCGCCCGAAGAGTTGCTGCCGATTGTCAACCTGGAGCGCCCGTTCAGCCTGCGCGCCCTGCGCGAGGTGCTGGAGTCGCCACAGTTCCCGCAATTCACCGCCGACTCCGACACGCCGGGCGCGTTCTTCTACGAGCCGCCCGCGAAGGCCGCGAAAGAACCCGCGCCGAAGAAGCGCGGCAAGGTCGTGGAAGAAGACGAGGACGACGAGGATTATTCAGGCTAGTGTGGTGGCGCCAATGGCGCACCGGATTGAAAGCCGGCGCTCGATGGCCGCAGCCGTCGAGCGCCGAATCCATTCGGTGGCTGCCCATACCGGCTCCGTGCTTGCTGACATTCGACAAACCTATGGAGAACGGACCCCGTGGAAGCCTTCCGCCAGCGCCTCCAAACGCTGCATTCTGACACTGTCCACCTGACCGATGTGAAGTTCCTCTCGGACCTCGACCGCGCTCAGGCGCAAGCCTTACGCGAAGCGTGGCCGGGCCTGCCGCTCGAATTGCGTCGTCGGCTGGTCGGAAGTATGGCCGAACTGGCTGAAGAGAACGTCGAATATACCTTCAGCCGCGCCCTCAAGGTCGCCCTACACGACGAGGATGCCTGGGTGCGCGCGGCGGCAATCGCGGCTCTCTGGGAAGACGAAGGCGAGGACTTTCTCGCCTATCTGCTGGACGAAGCGGTGCCTGATGCCGACCTGGCCGTGCGCGAAGCGGCGGTCCAGGCGCTCGCTCATTTCAGTCAACTGGTCGTAGAGGACGCCCTGAGCCAGCGCTGGTACGCCCCGCTGCGCGCCCACCTGCTGGCGCTGGTGCGCGGCGATGATACGCTCGACGTGCGCCGTCGCGCGCTGGAGGCGCTCGCTGTCTACACCGATGATGTGGACGTGACACGCGAAATCGAGCGCGCCTACGCCTCAGATGATGAAGAACTCGGGATGAGCGCGCTCTACGCGATGGGCCGCAATCTGGACGAACGCTGGCTCGATACGATTATCAAAGAGATGGACAATCCATCGCCCGGCCTGCGCTTCGAGGCCACACGCGCCAGTGGCGAACTGGGCGACCGGCGCGCGGTGCCGGCGCTGGTCGAGCGCCTGGGCGACGATGACCGCGAAGTGCAACTGGCGGCAATCGGCTCGCTGGGGCGCATCGGCGACCAGGCGTCGCTCACTATCCTGCGCCGCCTGACTCATTCGAAAGACGACGCCGTGCGCGAAGCTGCCGAAGAAGCTGTGGACGAAGCCTCGTTCATCAATAACCCGCTCGGCCCTGGCGGCCGGCTGGATTTGTCGGAGTCGTGAGTGCGTGAGTGCGTGAGTCGTGAGAGAGTTCAGGTCAGCACCATGCGTGATGGTTAGCGCCGTGCTCTCTCAATGCTGCTCACGACTCACGCACCCACGACTCTCGACTGTAGGAAGGAGCGCGCATGACCACCAGCGTCAGCCTCTACGATCTTTTGAGCGAGCGCGCCCGGCAGAGCCAGGATAATCGCGGTGGCGGACGCCAGCGTCCTGGCCTGATCTCGTTCTCGTTCGGCTACCCCGATCCCGAGAGGCTGCCGCTGGCCGGCGTCGCGGAGGCGGCGACACGCGCGTTGAGCACGCATGGGCAATGGCCGCTGCAATATGGCCCGACGCTCGGCTACGAAGGCTTGCTTGATCTACTGGTCGAGAAACTTGGCCGCGACCAGGGCATCGCCTGCACGCGCGAGAACCTGATTCTAACCGCTGGCGGCTCGCAGGCGCTGGGCCTGCTCTGCGATCTCTTCGTCAATCCCGGCGACACCATACTCAGCGAAGCGCCGACCTGGCTGGGCGCGGTGCGGACCTTTCAGAACACCGGCGCACACGTCGCCAGCATTCCGGTGGACGAGAGCGGCACGAACGTGGACGCGCTGGCGGATACGCTCGCCGGGCTGCGCCAGCGCGGCATCGCGCCGAAGTTCTTCTATATCATCCCGAATTTCCAGAACCCCACCGGCGTGACCACGACGCTGGAACGCCGCCGCCGCATTGTCGAACTGGCGCGCGAGTACAACTTCGCCATCCTCGAAGACGACGCCTATCACGACCTGCGCTTCGCGGGTGAGCGGCTGCCCACGCTCTACGAACTCGATGGTGGTCGCCAGGCGCTCTACTTCGGCACCTTCTCCAAGATTTTGGCCGCCGGGATGCGCCTGGGCTGGATTGTGGCCGAGCCGGGCCTGATCGCGCGACTCGGCGTGCTCAAGACGGATGGCAGTACCAACCCGTTCGCCGCGCACGTCGCCTATGAGTATTGCAAGGACGGTGCGCTGGAAGCGCGGATTCAGGAACTCATTGCGGTCTACCGCCACCGCCGCGATCTCATCCTGGGCGAACTGAGCGAGCGGATGCCGGAGGGCGTCACCTGGACTCACCCGGACGGTGGCTTCTTCGTCTGGCTCACGCTGCCGGACAGTGTAGACTCGGTGCGGCTGCTGGATCAGGCGCGCGAGCGGGGCGTGGATTTTCATCCCGGCACGGTCAACTTTTTCGACGGCAGCGGGCACAACCACCTGCGGCTGTCGTACAGTTACGCCTCCGACGCCGACACTGTGCGCGGGGTGCGGATTCTGGCCGAGGTCGTTCAGGAGATGGTAGCGGGGGATAGGGATAGGGGATAGGGGATAGAACTTCGTCACAAGGCAGCGCTGATCTATGAGCACGGCGCTGACAAGAGACTATTCCCTATCCCCTATCCTCTACCCCTATCGGGGACGTGTGGGAACGACAATAGCGGCATTACTGCGCGATGCGCCGGGCCTGGCGGCGGGGGCGCGCGTGCTTGGCGACGCGTCAATCAGCATCGAGGCGATCGCTTACGATTCGCGCGCGGTCGCGCCGGGGACGCTCTTCGTCGCGCTGCGGGGTGCGCTGGCTGATGGACACCGTTATGTGTCGCAGGCGATTGAGCGCGGCGCGGTGGCGGTGCTGGCCGAGGAGCCAGGAGGCAACGAGCGTGTCGGCTGCACGATCGTCGTGCCGGATAGCCGGGCGGCGCTCGCGCAGGCCGCGCTGGCCTTCTTCCGCCAGCCGTCGCGCGAAC
>DASUBC010000302.1:0-3293 GCA_035763465.1 Thermomicrobiales bacterium | reverse complement strand
TCGGCCCTTGCAGCACCTGCACCGGCGTCCCTTCGGGCAGCACGATGACGCGGTCGGCGGCGAGCGCCGGCGCGGCCTTCAGCCAGACACCGTCCCCGCCGGTGCCGGCGACGCTGCCATCACCGGCTGCGCCCGCCGCGTGCGGCAGCAGGGCAATCACGATAGTGACGAGACCGAGCCAGGCGCGTAGGCGGCGCGCCAGGCTCCGTGGTAGGCGGGTCATGTTGTCTTCTCCTCGCCGCGAGCCGCAGCCACCGGCAGCAGAACGTGACGGCGCTCTGCTACGGCTTCTCTCCCCTCCTTACCAGTGTAAGTACGCGATCGGATCTGACCATCACCCGACCAGCCCCAGCCGGCAGGTATTGTGGCTGCCGGCGATACAGGCGGATAGTCCTACGACAATAGCGACTCCCCTTAACTATTGTCGCGCGCAAGTATCCATCCCCGATCGTGATTTTTCAAGACATAACATCCGCTTGTGAGTTGCCACGCCGCGCAGCAAGATATGTGCCACTGGAGTAGCGATAGTCGGGCAGACGGGCAGTCGGGCAGTCGGGCAGTAGGTTCTCGTCGGCACCATACCGGCTGGCTGGCGCAGGGCCCTTGAGGGGATGCGCCGAATTCATTCGCCGGCTGCCATCAGCGCCACCCCACACCCAGCCAGCCATCGCGCTGAGGAGAACCCACTGCCCGACTGCCCGACTGCCCGACTGCCCGACTCGTGCCTGGCGCGTAGTAGAATGAGCAAAATGACGATTGGCCGTGCGACCGCACGAGAAGGGAGCGCATGACAATGACGGCTGGAGTAAATCAGAAGGTTACGTACGCGACGACGGACCGCGCCGTGCTCGACGCGATTGACCGCGCGTTTGAAGAGGCGCTGCCGCGCGTCAAATCCCGGCTGGGCCAGAGCTGGCCGATGTACATCAACGGCCAGGCGCGGCGCGCGGCGCAGGAGTTCGAGGACCGCAGCCCGGTTGATACGAGTCTCGTGCTCGGCCGTTTCCCCTCTGGCACGCGCGCGGACGCGGCCGACGCAGTCGGCGCGGCGGCGGCGGCCTACCCCGGCTGGAGCCAGACGCCGTATCAGGAGCGCATCGCGATCCTGCGGCGCGCGGCGGCGAATTTCCGCGACCGCAAGTTCGACCTGGGCGCGCTGCTGACGCTGGAAGCGGGCAAGACGCGCGCCGAGGCGCTGGGCGAGGTCGAGGAAGCCGCCGACCTGATTGACACCTACTGCGATCAACTGGCCGAGGCGCAGGGCTTCACCCGCCCGATGAACGCACTCGATCCGCGTGAGCAGATTCAGGACGTCCTCCGCCCGTTCGGCCCCTGGGCGGTCGTCGCGCCGTTCAACTTCCCGATCGCGCTGACGACCGGCATGACGGCGGGCGTGCTCGTCACCGGCAACACCGCCGTGTTGAAGCCGGCCAGCGACACGCCCTACGCCGGCCTGGAGGTCTATCGAGCCTTCGCCGACGCCGGACTGCCGGCCGGCGTGCTGAACTTCATCACCGGCTCGGGCGGCGAGGTCGGCGACGCGCTGACCAGCGACTCGCGCATCGCGGGCATCATCTTCACCGGCTCGAAGGAAGTCGGGATGCGTCTCTTCCACGCGGTCGCGAGCGGCCCCTGGGCGCGGCCCTGCATCACCGAGATGGGCGGCAAGAATCCGACGATCGTCACGGCGAACGCCGATCTCGGCAAGGCGGTCGAAGGCGTGGCGCGCTCGGCGTTCGGCTTCGGCGGCCAGAAGTGCAGCGCCTGCTCGCGCGTCTACGTCGAGCGCGCGGTCTACGACGAGTTCATGGACCGGCTGATTGAGCGCACGCGCCAGTTGCGTGTCGGCGACCCGGCCGACGGCGCGACCTTCGTCGGCCCGGTCATCAACGAGGCGGCGCGGCGGCGTTTCACCGAGGCGGCGGCGCGCGCGAAGCAGGAAGGCGCCGTGCGCGCTGGCGGCGAGGTCTTGCACGACGGCGACTACGCCAAAGGCTATTTTGTCACCCCCACCATCGTGGACGGTCTGCCGCTGAACCACGACTTCTTCAAGGAAGAACTGTTCGTGCCGCTGCTGGTCGTCGGCGCGGTGGATTCGCTCGACGAGGCGATTCGCGCGTCCAACGACACCGAGTATGGCCTGACGGCGGGCATCTTCAGCGAGGACGAGGGCGAAATTAATCGCTTCTTCGACGGCATCGAGGCGGGCGTCGTCTACGCCAATCGCAGCGGCGGCGCGACGACCGGCGCCTGGCCGGGTGCGCAGTCCTTCACTGGCTGGAAGGCCAGCGGCTCGACCGGCAAGGGCGGCCTCGGCCCCTACTACGTCCAGCAATTCCTGCGTGAGCAGAGCCGCACCGTCGTCGTGGAAGACAGCGAGCACGACCGCAAGGTGGCGCGGGCGGCGGGGGAGTAGGATAGCCGGCGGTTGAAACCGCGCCTGAATGGCCCTGCGGGGCCACGAAACCCGCCTACGCGGGTTAGGGGATTGGTCAATCGCCGCGCCAGCAATCGGCCCCGGCCACGTAACGAACCCTAGTCCGCGCAGGCGGACTTCGTGGCGCCGCAGCGCCATTCAGGCGCGGTTTCAACCGCCGGCCAATAACGCCAATAACAAGGAGCATCCATGCCCGACCAGCCAAACGTCATCCTGATCTGCGTGGACCAGTGGCGCGGCGATTGCCTGGGCAGCGCCGGGCACCCGGTCGTGCAGACGCCGCACCTCGACGCGCTGGCGCAGCGGGGCGCGCGGTTCAGCCGGGCTTATTCGGCAACGCCAACCTGTATCCCCGCTCGCGCCGCGCTCTTCACGGGGTTGTCGCAGGAGAGTCACGGGCGAGTCGGCTACAAGGACGGCGTGCCGTGGGATTATCCGACGACGCTGGCGGGCGAGTTCACGCGCCACGGCTACCAGACCCAGGCGGTCGGCAAAATGCACGTCTACCCCGAACGCTCGCAAATGGGCTTTCAGCACGTCGTCCTGCATGACGGCTACCTGCATTTCGCCCGGCGCGGCGACCGCCCGGTGGAACGGATTGACGACTACATCCCCGGGCTGCGCCAGCAGCCCGGTATGGGGCCATACGCCGACTACTTCGACCACGGCGTCAACTGCAACTCGACCGTCGCGCGGCCGTGGGACAAGCCGGAGGCGCTGCATCCGTCCAATTTCGTCGTGACGCAGGGCATTGACTTTCTGCGGCGGCGCGACCCGCGCAAGCCCTTCTTCCTCTTTCTGTCGTTCCACCGCCCGCACCCGCCCTACGACTCGCCCGCCTGGGCCTTCGAGCAGT
>DASUBC010000301.1:0-2799 GCA_035763465.1 Thermomicrobiales bacterium | reverse complement strand
GTGTCCCGACGCCGGTGCCGATATTGAACGCCCCACCGCGCACGCCCGGCTCGCGCACGCGCTCGGCGGCCTTGACGAACGCCGCCGCGACATCGGTCACGTAGATGAAGTCGCGCAGGTGGCGCTGATGCACTAGCAAATCCTGCCCATGCAGAGCGCGCTCCCCGAAAATGGCCACGACCCCGCTGACGCCGCCGGTGGCGCGCTGGCCCGGCCCATAGACCGAAAAGAGCCGCAGCGTCACAGCCGGCACATCGTAGAGCCGGCCGTACATCGTCACCCAGCCTTCGGCCGCGAGTTTGCTCCAGCCGTAGACCGTTGTCGGGTCGCGCGGGCTGTCCTCGCGCAATGGGCCATGCCAGGGCACGTAGACCCGCTGGCTCGATGCAAAGACGACGCCCGCGCCACTCGCGCGGGCCGCGCCGAGGACGTTGAGGGTGCCGAGCGCGTTGACGGTAGTATACCCGACCGGATCGGCGGCGGAGAGTGAAGCGTCGGCCAGCGCCGCGAGATGCACGATCGTCTCCGCGCCGGCCAGCGCCTGGCCGATCTCGCGCTGCGTCACGTCGCCGGCGACGCCCCGCGCGGCGCCCGGTACCGCGTTCGACCGCCGCGCCACCACCGTCACCTCGTGCCCGGCAGCGGCCAGCGCCGTGACGAGGTGGCGGCCGATGAAACCCGTGCCGCCGGTAACCGCTACGTGCATTGAAGCCTGACGACCGGTCCGGTCATCGAATCGCTCCGGCGACGGGGCGCTCGGTGGCGATGAAATGATCGAGGACGGCGTCCGCGCTCTCGCGCAGCGTGTGCTCGTACTGGAAGGGTAGCGCGTCCAGGCCGGAGCGCACGGTGAAGCGCGCCGTGTCATCTACCGGGCCGGCCGGGTCAAGTCCGGCAATCTGAACAGCGAGGTCGCGCGTCGCGCCCGCTTCCGCGATCCAGCCGGCGACTTGCGCGACCGAGGCGACCTCGCCGACGACATTCAACGGCGTGTAGCCGGTGAACCTGGCGTCATCGGCCACCGCGAGCGCCGCCCGCGCTGCGTCGGCGACGTGGACGAAGCCTGCCGGCGTCCGGCCGCCACCGTACACACTGAGCGCCTCGCCACGCGCTGCCTGGAGACTGAACTTGTTCGGCGCGGTCATGAAGCGAGGATCGGTCTTGCAGACCGGCCCCAGGCCATGCACGATGCCGTAGCGCAGCGCCAGGCAGCGCATCCCATGTAGACCAGCGTACATCTCCAGCAACTTCTCGCTATAGACTTTCGAGAGATGCGCGAGGTCGCGGAACGCGCCGTAGGGGTGTTGCTCGTCAATCACACCGCTCAACCGTTCGCCGTAGACTTTGAAGGAACTGGCGTAGACGAGCGTCTTGCACTCATGGCGCACCAGTGCGTCGAGGACCACGCGTGGCCCGCGCAGGTTGGTGCGCTCGGTGTAGACGGCGTCGGCCGCGCGTGGGTGTGCGCTCGATTGCGCCGCAAAGAGGTAGACCGTCTCGATCGGCGCCTGGCGTAGCGCCGATTCGACATCGGCCGGCACGGCAATATCGCCCGAGACAAACTGTACACCGGCCGCGACTAACCGCGCGATCGCCTGGTTGTCCGTCGAGAAGCGGTTGTCGAGCGCGACGACCTGTTCGCCCCGCTCCAGCAGCGTCTCGGCGAGCGCCGCCCCGATATAGCCCAATCCCGCGACCAGTACTGCCACGAACACTGTCTCCTATGCCACGCGCTGAAACCCCTTCGGCAACCTACCGACATAGAGCCAGTGTAGCAGCGTATGTAGTATGGGACAAATGCGCGGGACTTAGGAACGAACAGGTATCTCCCTGTTCGTTCTTATAAGCAAGTTCTCTGGCAGTGGATGCGGTGCCGCTAAGGGCCACCCCGGATAGCAATCCGGGGCTAGGGCCTGCGGCCACGAAGTCCCTTGCGAGGGACTGGGGTCGTTGTGATGCCAGGGCTGATGAATACCCACAGAGGTTGACCAACCGCAGTCCCGCAGGGACTTCGTGGCGGCGCAGCGCCATCTAGCGCCGAATTTATTCGGCGGCTACTCACGACGGCACCGCGCTGGTCGGTCAATCTTCGCTAGCCGCAGGCTTGCGTTCAGCTACCAGCGCGGCGACGCGGTCGAGCAGGGCGTCGGCGACCTCGCGCTTGGTCAGGAGCGGTAGGTGCTCGGCGCTGCCGTCACGGGCGAGGAGTACGACGCGGTTGGTATCGCTGCCGAAGCCGCTGCCTTCGCCGGTGATGTCATTAGCGGCGATCAGGTCGAGGCGCTTGCGCCGCAATTTGTCGGTGGCGTTGGCGAGCAGGTCTTCGCTCTCCGCCGCGAAGCCGACGCGCACGAAATCACCCTCCGTCTCGGCCAGGATGTCGGGGTTGGCGACCAGTTCGATGGTGAGGCCGGCGGCCTGCGCGCCGCGCTTCTTGATCTTCTGCGCGGCGGGGTTCGCGACGCGGTAATCGGCGACGGCGGCGGCCATAATCAGCGCGTCAGCATTGGCGGTCGCGGCCTGGACCGCGCCGTGCATCTCGCGGGCGCTCTCCACCGGCACGATGGTGATGCCAAACGGCGGCGCCAGCGCGACCGGCGTCGAAATCAGCGTGACGGCCGCGCCCCGGTCGCGCGCCGCCTCGGCGATGGCGTAACCCATCTTGCCGGACGAGCGGTTCGTGATCAGCCGCACCGGGTCAATCGCCTCCTGCGTGCCGCCCGCCGTCACGACGACGCGCCGCCCGGCCAGGTCGCCGTCGCGCGCGAGCACCTGGCGCAGCGTGCCGAGCAGCACGTC
>DASUBC010000300.1:0-5097 GCA_035763465.1 Thermomicrobiales bacterium | reverse complement strand
TCCAGACCGACCGTGCTGTAGAGCAGCTCGCGAATCGTCATCGGGATAGTGGTGCTGGTCAGACCCAGCTCGCGCACGGTGAGATTGAGCCGGTCGAGGCCAATCAGGTCGAGGATCATGTCGGTTGCCGCGTTGTCGCTGACCGTGATCATGAGTGTCGCTAGGTCTTTCACCGTGGGCGTCAGGCCGAAGTCGAGGTCTTGCAACACGCCGGAGCCTGGCACCAGATGCCGCTGCTCGAACGGCAGCCGCGCCGCCAGGTCAATCTGCCCGGCTTCGGCCTGCCGGTAGAGTTCGACCAGGATCGGCACCTTGACGACGCTCGCCATTGAAAAGACCATGTCCGCGTTGAGGCTGACCGTCGCGCCACCGTCGAGAGGTTCAGCCCAGACGCCGACGATGCCGTCAACCTCCGCAGCAATCGCTTCAACCCGGTCCTGCAAAGTTCGCGTCTCCGCAGCGTCCACCGCCATGTCGCTACTCCCACTATTCCCATGCCGACGGTCGTGTTTATAGCACATTGCGTCTCGCAGCCAGGCACGCGCACGAAGATGCGTGTATGCTATCGCAGCGCGCGAAGAACCGCGCGACAGCCACAATTCTGGAGGTTGTCAATGGCTGAACGTCCCGCTGAAGCTACCGGCACACTGAGTGTCGAAGACATCGCGACCTACCCACTGCCGGGCATGGCTGTGCCTGATAGTTTCGCCTTCAGTCCCGACGACCGCCTGCTGGCCTATCTCCACAGCCCCGAGCGCAGCCTGACGCAGCAGCTCTTCATGCGCGACCTGGCGTCCGGCGCGGAGCAGGTCTTCGTCACGCCGCCCGCCGGCGGCACGACGGAAGCGACCGTCTCGCTGAAGGAGGCGCTGCGCCGCGAACGGCAGCGCCAGCGCGCGATCGGCGTGACCCAGTTCGCGTGGACCGGCGCCGGCGATCAAGTGCTCGTGCCCTTGCAAGGCGCGCTGTGGGTGCAGGATGGCCCGAATGCACAATTGCGGCAGCTGGTGGGCGGCGACCCGGCGCCAGTGCTCGACCCACAGCCCTCTCCCGACGGCGCGCTGATCGCTTACGTGCAGGACGCCGAGCTGTATGTCGTGCCGGCGGAGGGCGGCGAACCGCGCCAGCTCACGCACGGGGCGCGCGGCAGCGGACAGACACATGGGCTAGCCGAATACATCGCACAGGAAGAGATGGGCCGTAGCCACGGCTTCTGGTGGTCGCCGGACAGCCAGTGGCTCGCCTTCACCGCGGTGGACGAGACGCACATTCCCACCTATCGTATCGTCCACCAGGGGAAGGACGTGACCGGCGCAGGCGCACAGGAAGTCCATCGCTATCCCTTCGCCGGCCAGCCGAACGCGCATGTGCGCCTCGGCGTCGTGGCGATCGCGGGCGGCGAACCCCGCTGGCTCGACCTCGGTGCTGAGGACGGCTACCTGGCGCGCGTGGACTGGTTTCCTGACGGCGCGCTCGCTGTGCAGTGGGAGAATCGCGCGCAAACGCGGCTCGACTTGCTGCGCGTTGACCCGCGCACCGGCGAACGCACGCCGCTGCTGCGCGAGACGAGCGACGTCTGGATCAACCTCCACGATCTCTTCCGCCCCTTGAAGCAGGCAACCGGCGAGCTTGCGGGAGGTTTTCTCTGGGGTTCCGAGCGCACCGGCTTCCGGCGCCTCTATCTCTACAACAGCCAGGGCGAGCTCGTACGCCAGTTGACGGCAGGTGACTGGCAGGTAGACACGCTGGCCGGCGTGGACGAGGCGCGCGGGCTGGTGTATTGCACCGGCACACTCGACAGCCCGCTCGAACGCCACCTCTACGTCGTGCCGCTCGCCGGTGGCACACCGCGGCGGCTGACCACCGCGCCAGGGATGCATACGATTACGCTCGACCACGCCGGCGAACGCTTCGTGGATACGCACCACGCGCTCGCTAGGCCGCCAACTGTCACGCTCCGTGCGCTCGCCGATGGCGCGACCCAGCGCGTCATCTTCGAGCAGACCGATCCGCGCATCGCCCGGCTCGCGCTCACGCCGCCCGAACTGGTCACCATAACGGCCGGCGATGGAACGACACTCTACGGCGCGGTGTATCGCCCGCCCGCGCGCTACGGCCCCGGCCCATACCCGGCGATCGTCAGCGTCTACGGCGGGCCACACGCGCAGCGCGTCACCAATGGCTGGAACATGACCGTGAGTATGCGCGAGCAATATCTGCGCGAGCAGGGCTTTCTCGTCTTCGTACTGGACAATCGCGGCAGCGCGCGGCGCGGTCTCGCGTTCGAGGGCGCCATCAGGCACCAGCTGGGCCGGATCGAGGTCGCCGATCAAGTCACGGGCGTACGCTGGCTCGTCAAGCGCAGCCTGGCTGACCCAGCGCGGGTCGGAGTCTATGGCTGGAGTTATGGCGGCTATATGGCGCTCATGTGCCTCGCCACCGCGCCCGAAACCTTCCGGGTCGCGGTCGCCGGCGCGCCGGTGACGCACTGGGACGGCTACGACACGCATTACACCGAGCGGTACATGGGCGCACCAGCCGAAAACACCGCTGGCTACACCGCGAGCAGCGTCATGGCCCATGTCGCGCAGATCACTGGCCACCTGCTGCTTGTCCATGGCCTGATTGACGAAAACGTGCATTTTCGTCACACCGCGCGGCTGATCAACGCGCTCATTCGCGCCCGCAAGCCCTACGACCTGCTGCTTTTCCCCGACGAGCGCCACATGCCGCGCGGCCTCGCCGACCGCGTCTACATGGAGGAGCGGATCGCCGCGTATTTTCACGAGCATATGTAACGAATATCAGGCACGCGGAAATCGAGTCAGCGCCCTGCTGCCGCGTCGGAGAGGATGAATGCGTACCTACTATAACCGTATCGCGGGCCAGAGCCTGGAGCGGCTGGCGGCGCT
Source organism: Thermomicrobiales bacterium (assembly GCA_035763465.1). Taxonomy (GTDB): domain Bacteria; phylum Chloroflexota; class Chloroflexia; order Thermomicrobiales; family CADCWN01; genus DASUBC01. The sequence goes on along the minus strand of DASUBC010000300.1, from coordinate 2,185 downwards.
GGGCGATGGTGTCTTCGCGATCGCCATGACGCTGCTGGTGCTCGACCTGCATGTGCCCGCTAGCGCGGCGATTCACGGCGAACGCGAGTTGTGGCGCGCCCTGGTCGCGCTTGCGCCGCGCCTTGAGACCTATTGTCTGAGTTTTCTGACGCTCGGCATCTTCTGGGTCGGCCACCAGACGCAACTCAGTCACTTCGCCCGCAGCGACCGCCATCTCGCCTGGATTCACATCGGGTTTCTGTCCGCCGTCTCACTCATACCCTTTTCAACGGCGCTGCTGTCGGAGTTCATCACCTATCGCCTCGCCGTCGCCGTCTACTGGCTCAACCTGCTCCTGCTCGGTATAGCAGCCTATAGCGCGCGGCGGTATGCGGCGCGCGCTGGATTGGTGAAGGCTGACGTCACCGCCGAAATGACGGCCGCGACCGAACGGCGCATCATCATCGCCCAGGCGCTCTACGCGGCCCGCGCGCTGCTCTGCCTTATCAACACGTACGTGAGCATCGCGGTGATCGTGCTGATCCAGCTGAACTACGCGCTCGCGCCGCGCATTCGCCCACTCGACCGCATCTGAGCGGAGGCAATTACTGGTCTGCTCTCTTCCGAGTTGATCATTCCAGGCGTACCGGCAGCCGCAAGCGGCAAAGCGCACTTAAACGCCGAATGCCGACAACCCCGAAAGGCCATCGGCATCCAGACGATCCGGTTCGCGACACCAAGAGCAACCCTTGCGAGCAGCTCAGGCCAGCACAAGCAACAGCCACCGAAGTGTCTTACTGCCGTCCACCGCTACCAGCGCCCCGGCGTTCCCTTGCGGTCGGCCGCGTCGTTGGCGGCGGGCACTTTCCTGATGTACGTACAATAGCATGACTTTGCCGGCTTGTCAACACCTCAATCGCAACCTACGAGTTCACAACCGTGAGTCGTGAGTCGCGAGGGGGTTCTCGTCAGCGCAGTGCCGATCTGCTTCTATCGAGTACACTGCCAATGCGCGCACCTGGATCGATGCGTTGGCTTGTATGGATTGGCTGCTATCTGCCCACGCCAGTCGAGCAAGTGAGGAGAACGCGATGACCGGGGAACTCTTGATCAAAGACGTCCGCCCTCTGGGTGGCGCGCGTGGCGATGCGCTGGTGCGCGACGGCCACATCGCGGCGATCGGTCCAAACCTGACTACGACGTCGCCTGACGCCACCGTCATCGAGGCGGCGGGGCGACTGCTCTTCCCTGGTTTCGTGGACGCGCACGCGCACATGGATAAGACGCTGCTCGGTCTCGGCTGGTATCGCAACGAGGTCGGCCCCACGCTCATCGAGAAAATTGAGAATGAACGCCGGTTGCGCCGCGAGTGGGCTATTGACGCTTATCAGCAATCCACCCGCCAAGCGCGGCTGGCGCTCGCTGCCGGCACGACCCACATCCGCACCTTCGTGGATATTGACACCGAGGTCGGGCTGCACGGCCTCGCGGGCGTCATGCGGACGCGGGACGACTTCAAAGAAGCGCTGACCATCCAGGTTGTCGCTTTCCCTCAGAGCGGGATGCTCGTCCGCCCCGGCACGGTCGAACTGCTGGAGGCGGCGCTGGCAAATGGCGCCAGCGTGATCGGCGGCCTCGACCCTGCCGCGATCGACCGCGATCCTGCCCGGCATCTCGACGTCATCTTCGGCCTGGCCGAGAAGTACGACGCGGACGTGGACATTCACCTGCACGAGCCGGGCGAGCTGGGCGCTTTTTCACTGGAACTGATCGCCGAGCGCACGAAGGCGCTCGGCTGGCAGGGGCGGGTCGTCGTCAGCCACGCCCTTTGCCTCGGCGGTGTTGACGATGCCCGCCTCGACCGCCTGATCGCCCTGCTGCTGGAGAACGACATCGCCATCATGAGCCACGGCCCCAGCGGGCTGCGCCCCGTGCCGTCCGTCATGCGCCTGCGCGCGGCCGGCGTCAGGATGTGTACCGGCAACGACGGCATCCGCGACGCCTGGGGGCCACTCAACATGCCGGACATGCTCCTGCGCGTCTTTCTCGTCGCCTACCGCAATAACCTGCGCCGCGACGACGAGATCGAGCAGGTGCTGGACATCGCGACCTATGGCGGCGCGCGGGTGCTGGGCGCCGCCGCCTACGGGTTGGCGCCCGGCTGCCGCGCCGACCTCGTCATTGTAGACGGGGAAACGCATGTCGC
>DASUBC010000299.1:0-3921 GCA_035763465.1 Thermomicrobiales bacterium | reverse complement strand
GCATTCTGTTGCTGCTGGCCGTGCGGGCGCTGCCTGAGCTGGTGCTGACCGCGCTGGCTGGTGCGACCCTGGCGCTGATACTCTCCTTCCCGGTCAATTTCCTGGCGCGCTATATGCGGCGCGGCTGGGCGATCCTGCTCTCCTACTTGCTCCTGATCGTCCCCGCCGCAGCGGCGCTCACCATCTTGATCCCCGTGCTGATCAGCCAGATTTCCGCGCTCATCAACAATCTACCCCAGATCGGTTCGAAGAGTGAAGATTTCATCCTGGCCGTGCTCCAGCCGTTGCACGATCGCGGCTTTCTGCCCGGTGACCCGAACGACATCCTCAACCAGCTGGAGGACGCGCTTTCGACCCACGCGCAGGAGATCCTGCAAACGACGATAGGCACGCTGGCGAGTGTCCTGTCGAGCGCAGTAGGCGTTGTCTTTCAGGCGTTTGGCGTCATCTTCATTTCGGCCTATCTGCTGGCCGACATCCGGCGCTTCAAGGCCGCGTATCTGGTCGTCTTTCCGTCCCGCTATCGCGACGACGCGCTGGCACTCTGGAACGAGACCGGCCAGTCACTCTCGCGCTACCTGGCCGGTCTCGTCGTCTCGATTACCATTCAGGGCGTACTGGCAACCGTCTTTCTCTCGATTATCGGCGTGCCCTACGCCATCTTGCTCGGTGTCTGGATGTCGCTGACGGCGATTCTGCCCTACATCGGCGCCTGGCTGGGCGCGATTCCCGCCGTGACGATCGCGCTCTTCATCTCCTTTCCCACGGCCATCTACACTGGCCTCTCCTACCTCGCCATCAACATGATCGAAGGGAATCTGCTGACCCCGCGCATTCAGGGCGAAGCCGTCAAAGCGCACCCTATCCTTGTCTACCTCGTCGTCATCGGCGGCAGCACGCTCTTCGGGCTGACCGGCGCCGTCTTCGCTGTCCCCGCCCTCGCCCTGGCCCGCGTGCTGTTCGACTTCCTCCGCGCCCGTCTCGTCGTCATCCAGCCAGAGTAGCGCCGCATCGGCCATCAGCACCGCCAGTCAAGGGCGCGGGATTGTGCTGCGTCACACGTACGAAACGGGACCAGTGTCCATGCCGTACATCTGAACGGCGGCGCTGATGGACGATGCGGCGATCTGTGTCAATGCGGTCGCCTCGGTCCCAGAATGCTAAGATTGCTGAGGCTGGCCGGAGAGAATGGCCTGGGTTGGGGAGAGATCGAGGAGATCGTGGTGCGGAAACTTCGGCTACTGCTCTTGTTCGTACTTGTCTGCGCGGCGGCGGTGACCGGCGCGGGGTTACTGGCGCCCGGTCCGGCGAGCGCGGCCAGTTCAACCACATCAGTCCGCTACAACCGTTTTGATGTGGACATCGTGGTTGACGCCAGCGGCAATTTCCGCGTCACCGAGAAGCAGGACGTCGCCTTCCTCAATGGCACCTTCCAGCGCGCCTCGCGCAACATCGGCCTGGAGAATACGACCGACATCCGCGATGTGACGGTGAGCGAAGGCAACCAGACCTACCGGCAGGCGCAGAGCAGCGGCACGGCGGGCACATACATGCTCACGCGCTCGGTTACAAACCTGAAGGTCGAGTGGTACTTCACTCCAACCTCCGGCCAGCGCCGGCAGTTCAACCTCTCGTACACGATTGTCGGCGGCCTGCGAATCAACTCCGACCTGGACGTGCTCGACTGGGTCGCCCTGCGTCCCGATCTGCCAGCCGATGCGAGAGCGTCCACCGTAACGGTGAAGCTCCCGGCGGCGGTAGACCAGTCGCGGATCATCGCTGACTCGCGCGGCGCGTCAGCCAGCAAGCAGGTGCTCGACGGGCAGACGGTGCAGTTCTCCGCCGCGCCGGTGAATCGCGGCCAGGGGCTGGAGGTGAAGGTCTCCTTCCCACACGGCCTGGTCAGCGCCGCCCCACCGCCCTGGCAGAACGCCTTCGAGCAGCGGCAAGCAGCAGCGGCGCGACGCGACGCCTACCGCAACCTGCTCAACGTTGTGCTGGGCGCGCTGGGCTTCCTGATCGTGATCGGTGGCAGCATCGGCCTCTATCTCCTCTGGTACATGCGCGGGCGCGACCGCTATACCGGCCTGGTCGCGGAATATCTGCGCGAACCACCGAGCGATGTCAGCCCCGGTGTCGCCGGCACGCTGATTGACGAGCGCGCCGACCTACAAGACGTGGTTGCCACCTTCGCCGACCTCGGGCGGCGCGGCGTGCTGAAGATCAACGATACGTCCGAACCAGGCGCGGTGGGCGCGCACGACTTCACCGTAGACAGGCTGACCAGCAACACACCCCTGACGCCCTTCGAACAGACGATGGTCGAGACCATCTTCCCTGGCGGCGCCACGCAGGTGCAACTGAGCGACGCCAAAGGCCGGTTCACCGGCGCGCTGCCGCGCTTCGCCGATCAGCTCTACACCGAAGTCGTCCAGCGCGGCTACTTCACGGTCAGCCCGGAAAAGACTCGCAGTCGCTATCAACTGCTCGGCAATCTGCTGATCGGTGCCGCCGTGGCCGGTGGTGGCTTGCTGCTCTGCGCCTTCGGCAGTTACACCGGCGCGTTCGTCATCCCCTTCGCCGCGCTGGGCATCATCGGACTGGCGCTGCGCTCGCTCTCGCGCGCGATGCCGGTCAAGACCGCGCTCGGCGCGGAGGAGGCGGCGAAGTGGAACGCCTTCAAGCGCTATCTGGGTAACTTGGAGAAATACGACGATCTGGCCCAGAGCAAGGACATCTTCGCGAAGTATCTGCCCTACGCCACGGCGTTCGGCCTCGACCGCAGCTTCATTCAGAAGTTCGCGGCGGTGGACGCGCCGGTGCCCTCCTGGTATGGCGGTGGCCCGGTCTTCATCCCCGTCCCCGGCGGCTATTATGGCGGCCCCGGTTATTACGGAGGACCGGGCTACGGCGGCACGACCGGCAGCGGTGGCCCCGGCGGCTTCCAGGTACCCTCAATGCAAGATGTCAGCGACCGCGGCGGTGGCGGCCTGCAATCAATGAGCGACGGCCTGATGGGGATGCTCAGTTCCGCCTCCAGCGTCTTCAGCGGCAGTAGCGGCAGTAGCTCCGACAGCGGTTGGAGCGGCGGTGGCGGCGGCTTCGACTTCGGCGGAGGCGGCGGCGGCTGGGGCGGTGGTGGCGGCGGCGGTGGAGGCGGCGGTGGTGGCGGCGGCGATTTCGGCTAGCCTATACCTGCCTGATACCTGCTCTTCGCGTGTGCGGCGGCATCTTAGGCCGTACTATACTTGACGTATCGGGCAATCCAACCGCGACCTCGCCGCAGCGCCCGACTAGACCGACTGGAGGCCATCCATCGCTACCACGACCCCGTTCGCGCGTGACGAAGAAGAACTGCGCTGCGCGTACCATCCCAATACCCCAACCCGGCTGCGCTGCGGCCGTTGTGGCAAGCCAATCTGCACCAAGTGCGTGATGACGACGGCGGTCGGGCTGCGCTGCCGCGACTGCGCGCGGGTGCGGCCACCGGTCACGTACCAGACCGACAGCGGCATTGTCGCGCGGGCGCTCGGCGCCGGGCTGGTCGCGGCGATCGTCATCGGCGCGGCCTGGGGCGTGCTGATGGATGCCGGACTTGGTCCGCGCACGCCCTACGACTGGAGTTTCTGGTTCGCGCTCTTGCTCGGCTTCGGCGTGGCCGAGAGCGTGAGTCTGGCGGCCAACCGCAAGCGCGGCTCGACCCTCCAGGCGATCGGCATCGGCTGTGTCCTGTTCGGCTTCATCGTCAGCCGCGTCGTCTACAATCTGCGCCTACCGCGTCCCGCGCCGCTCGACGTCTTCTGGAGCCAGCCGGTTGAGGTCGCGCAATACCTGCGCGTGGACCTGCTGGCGCTTATCTTCCTGGCGCTGGCCTGCGCCATCGCCTACGTCCGTTTCCGCTGATCCGCGCCGATGGGACAG
>DASUBC010000298.1:0-3400 GCA_035763465.1 Thermomicrobiales bacterium | reverse complement strand
AGCAGTTTGCTGATCGGCAAGCCCGTCAACTTGCCGGCAAAATCCCAGAGCGCCTGGTCAATCGCCGACAGGTTGCGGTCGCCGAGCGGCTGCCATTCGAGGCGCTGCGCGTGGTGCAGATGGGTCCAGATGCGCTCGCGGTCGAGCGGGTTCAGCCCACCGATCATGCGGTTGGCGACGGCGGCGGTAGCGGGTGAGCCGCCGACGCAGTAGCCGTCCACGCCGATATTGGTCCGCACGCGCAGAATCGTACGCTGGGCGTCGTGCTCCTCCGCCGGATGCGCGTGCCCCTCGTCGTCACGCCCCACACGCGACCGGTACTTGAAGGTCAGCGCTTCGACCCCGACAATTTTCAGGTCGCGCGCTTGCGCCGCGATCGTCTCCGCCGCGGCCAGGCCGGTGTTTGCGCCATTCGTCTCGGTCATATCCTCTCCTCCTAGTCGTGAGTCGTGAGTGCGTGAGTCGTGAGTTGCTCAGAATCGGCTCTGCGCTAGCAGACTAGCACCGTGCTGACCTGAACCTGCTCACGCACTCACGACTCACGACTCACGCTCTCTCCGCTAACAACTGCATCGGCATTCCCCAGGGCGTGCGAAAGAAGACGCGGCGGCGGCCATCGGGCGCCGCGTCAACCAGGCCAACCTCGACGCCGGGCAGGGCGCGCAGGTGTGCGACCGCCGCATCGAGGTCGCGCACGGCCAGCGCCAGGTGGTAACCGCCGGCATCGGTCAGCGCGGGCTGGTGGGTATGCTGGCCGGGCAGGTGAAATTCAAGCAATTCGATCGTGAGGCTCTCGCCGTAGCGCAGGAGGGCCGCGACGACCGAGGAATCGGCGTGCTGCTGAAAGGGACGCGGCGTGCTGATACTGAGCACCCGACAGCCGAGCGCGGCGACGAAGAAGGCGATCGCTTCGTCGAGATGCGGTACGTTGTACGCGATATGGTCAATGGCAGTGACACCCGGAATGCGCCCGGCCTGTGCCGCCACCGTCATGCCCCCTCCGGCGGTGGAGCGCGGAGGGTGGAGTGTAGAGTTCTGGCGCGAGTCGCCCAGTCCCTCCTCCACACTCCACCCTCAACACCCCACGCTTTCCCTTCCCCTCCCGCAGTATACGGAGTACCACGCCAGATTGCAAGACCCCTTGCAATGCCTTGCGGCGCCTGCAAGTTCAGTGTATGCTGGGGGTGATTTTCGGATAGCGGAGAGGGGACCGAAGGAGTTAATCATGGCAGTAGAGACGGCACGGCAACTGATGGCCCCTGAGACTCTGAAAGGGCGCTTGCGCGGCGCGCTCGCCTTCCCGATCACGCCTTACGCGGCGGACGGCACAGTGGATCTGGCAGGTGTGCGGGCGAATGCATCCTGGCTGGCCGCGTCCGGCTGCTGCGCCATCGTCGCACCGAGCGGCACGGGCGAACTCTTCGCGCTGACGCCCGACGAATGCGCGGCGGTCGTGCGAGCGACGGTCGAAGCGGTCGCGGGGCGGATGCCGGTGATCGCGTCGGTCGGGTTTGGACCGGCGGTGGCGGCGGACCTGGCGCGGCGCGCGGAGGAAGCCGGCGCGGACGGTATTCTGGTGCTGCCGCCCTACTATGCCAACCCAGACCCGCAGGGCCTGGTCGAGTATTATCGCACGGTGGCGAATGCCACCCGCCTCGGCGTCATGCCCTATGCGCGCGACGCGGCGCTCTTCACCCCGAAACTCTTCGAGCAGGTCGTGCGCGAGATTCCGACGATGATCGCCTTCAAGGATGGGCGCGGCGACGTGCGCCTCTTCCGCTCGATTCGCGAGCACGTCGTCGAGCAAGTCGGCGCGGAGCGGGTCGTTTGGTTGGCCGGCGTCGGCGATGATCTCGTCGGCCCCTATTTCGGCGCGGGCGCCGAAGGCTTCACCTCATCGCTGGCCTGCTTCTGGCCCGAAGCGTCGGTCGAACTCTACCGCCTCGCCTCGACAGGCGATTTCGCGGGCCTGGCGCGGTATCACCAGCAGGTCGTGCGCCCCTTCTATCAAATGCGCGAGCGGGGCAAGGGCTTCGAGGTCTCGGTGATGAAGGCGGCGATGGAACTGCTCGGCCACCCGGCCGGTCCCGCCCGTCCGCCGCTGGGACGCCTGAGCGCGGCCGACCTGGCCGACCTGCGCGCGATCATCGCGCGCCTCGACATCCCAACGGCGGCCGATCGCGCGCGGCAGAACGGGTAGAGATGAGCCAGGCGGTTGCAACCGCAACTCACGTATGAGCGATTCCGCGCTGGACCCAGCCGCCATCCTCCAGGCTCTCGGCGTGGCCGATGGCGTCACGGCGATCGCGCCGGTCGGCGGGGGGTGGGATACGGCACTCTGGCGTGTCGAGCGCAAGGGCGCAGCCTACGCGCTGCGCGTCTTCCGGCCCGAGCAGGCCGCGACTTGCCGGCGCGAGGTCGCGGCGATGCGCGCCGCGCCGCCAGATGTGCCAGTGCCAGCAATTCACGCGGTAGGCAGCTGGCGCGACCGTCCGGCGCTGCTGCTCGCCTGGTGTCCCGGCCAACCATTGCTGGCGGCGCTGCGCGCGGCTCCCTGGCGGGCGCGGACGCTGGCGTACCACTTCGGCCAGACCCAGGCCCGCCTGCACGCCGCGCTCGCGCCGGACCTCGGCGAGCCGCCTGACGCCTGGCTGATGATGGCCGGACTTGACGATCCGCCGCTCCAGGCCCGCCTGCGCGCGGTCCAGACGCCGCGCGCCGCGCTGCTGCACCTCGATTATCACCCGCTCAACGTTATGGTTGCGGGCACATCAGTCAGCGGCGTGCTCGACTGGGCCAACGCGCGCACCGGCGACCCACGCGCCGACCTGGCCCGCACCGCGACAATTCTGCGCCTGGCGCCGTTGCCGCCCGGCACGCCGCCACTGCTGGCGACGCTGTTGTTGCGGACCGTCGAACGCCACTGGCGGCGCGGCTACCGCGCGGTCGCCGCTCCGGTCGGCGGCATGGCGCCCTTCTATGCCTGGGCCGGCGCGGTGATGCTGGCCGACCTCGCGCCCAAACTCGGCCGCCCCGGTATCTGGCTGGAACCGCGCCACCTCGAACCGATCCGGCGCTGGACGGCGCGCTGGCGGCGGCGCGCGGGCGTGCCGCTCCTGGCCTAGCGGCCAGCTACGTCTCAGTGCAAGTCGTTGCTGTCTCCAACCATGTACCAATGGCCGGTCGTCTGCTTTACTTGTAGTATCGGCATGGCTTTGACTGCAAAGCAGGAGGCAAGCAGCATGGTTGTCACAGACCCGGCGCAAATCATCCTCGACGATGGCAAGAATGATGCCTACAATCCGGACCTCTATCACTTCGACAAAGTCGCGCCATACGTCGCGACCCTGGCCGACATCACCGACGAGCACATTCAGTTCTTCCGCGAGCAGGGCTATCT